>JBLHJZ010000149.1:0-9158 GCA_047619515.1 Saprospiraceae bacterium
CCTGTTGGAAAATTTCTTTTTGGGTAGCATTATTCTTTTCAAAAGTGTCTCGTACTGCATCCCAGGCACGCTCATGTATGAGCATCGGGTCTTCATGTTCGGGATTACCGGTGACGTGTTGTGCCGCCAGGTTGGAATATCTGGAAATTTCCTTATACATGGGTATTTCATAATCCACTGCATAGATCACCATAGGAGCGGTTTCATCATACAGCATTTTCATGAGCCCTTCGTCTACGTCCTGAAAATATTTATACAACTGCTTGTTTTTATCGTCCTTGCCTCCGCCTTGTCCATGAAAGATAGCATTACCACTATTATGCATTTGTAATACCTGCTCTGTATCGTCCACTCCTATCATCTCCTTAATGCCATTTGGGACAAAGTCCTCAATGACTACAGGTGTAATACTGTGCTTCCTTGCTTCAAAAAAGCGTACTTCGTTTTGGCTCAAGGCAAGTATAAAAAATTTATTGTTCTTGTCCACAAGTGGAAGTAAGTGCCGCAGGTAAAATTGATTGCCAACAAATACAAAATTGTTAAAGGAAATGGGCACGCTGTAATATTCGAACGTTTTATCGTGTAAAAATACGACCAGGCCATCAGACAACCTTGACCAAAAATCTCCCTGTTCCAGGAGTGCCAGGGCAGGTGCAAGATAGGTATAAGCACTTTTTTTATCCATGGCGGTATCCGGGAACATATCCTCATCGCATAGCTGGTTTACTGCCATTGATAAGGCATTTTTATACTTCAACCGATCTTCCTGTTTGTTGCCGGCACGGTGGGCAGGGACATATATAGATACATGAGGTTGAATTGAATCACTTGAACGGAGCAGCGATTTATAATTTTGGATTGAAAACATATTAGTATTTTATTGAGTTTTGAAATATTTGCCGCTAAAACGGGTGGGGCTTGGTTTTGTTCAATTGGCCTTTAAAAAGGAGATGCTGGCAAAGGGCAGCTGACAATTTTGCAATAAAGTGGAGGAGTGTTTCTACTTTGTAGTTATGGATACTTTATCAATCCCTTACAAAATACACTTCACGAATTTTTTCCCCCATTTTTTTAGCAGGCAGAAAGCCGTTGATCAATGCTGCTACCTCACCATTTTTGAGCATGACCGTAGTAGGGATGGTAGAGATGCCAAAGAAGTTAGCGATCTTTTTTTGTTTTTCAATATTAACCCTGAAAAATTCGATGTCCTGCGATATATCCTGGCTAAGTCGTTCCATCATACTGAACATGATCGCAGTATCGCCAGACCAGTCAGCACCGAATACTAAAATCATCGGTCTCTTTTCTTTCATGGCAGCAGTGAGCATATTATTTTAAATTTTATTAAAATTACTTATGGCATACAAAATATTATGCGTTTAGGAGTGTTTGACATATTGTCGGAAACTTGATTCAAGCTGTTGGCCAATGGCTAAAAGCTAAAAGCCGCTAAAGCCTGCCCTATCGCTTCAAATAGTCCAGTTTATCAATATTCAATTTCAGCATTCTGGAAGCCAGCGTCTTGTTGTTCATTTTGAGTAAAGCCGCCGCACCATTTTTTCCGCTTACTTTTCCGTGGGTTTCTTCAAGAGCATCTATGATGTGATCACGCTGTAATTCCTCCATGGATTTGAATTTTGAAGAGAGGGCAGCACTTGATATTGATTGCGGCAAATCAAAAGTGAGCACACTGTCTCTGGCAAGAATGACTGCTCGTTCAATAAGATTTTCGAGCTCTCTTACATTACCTAGAAAGTTATAGGTCATTAATTTGTTCATTCCAACCTTTGAAATTTCCTTGATCGGTTTATTTATTTTTTTACTGTACTTTTCTGCAAAATGCTTGACCAGGATTGGAATATCCTCTCTTCGCTCCCTTAATGGAATATTATAAATAGGGAATACATTCAATCGGTAATACAAATCCTCCCTGAATTTCCCTGCTTTGACCAGTTCTTCCAGTTTGCGATTGGTAGCCGCAATAACCCTGACATCTATATGTATGAGTTGAGTGCCTCCTACTCGTTCTATTTCCCCTTCCTGGAGTACTCTCAATATTTTTTTTTGCAAATCCATCGGCAGTTCTCCTATTTCATCCAAAAAGATAGTCCCTTTATGTGCACGTTCAAACCTTCCGATCTTTTGTTGATAAGCTCCGGTAAAAGCACCTTTCTCGTGGCCAAAAAGTTCGCTTTCGATCAGGTTCTCCGGTAAAGCTGCGCAGTTTACCTTTACCATGGACCGGTCATATCGCTGGCTCAATTGATGAACGGCACGCGCCAGGAGTTCCTTGCCAGTACCGGTTTCTCCTGTAATCAGTACCGTAGCATTGGTTTCAGCTACCTGTTCGACCTGCCGGAGTACTTTTTTATAATTAGGATCGCGACTGATGATGTTGCCAATATTGGATGCTGTTTTGATCTCTTCCTTAAGTTGAATATTTTCGGCCTGCGCTTCGGCATGTAACTGCTCGATTTCTTCGAGCTGCCTGGCTATTTTTTGTTCTTTTGCCCTTCGTTCCGTGATATCACTAAGTACTGTGGAGGAATAGGCATGATTACCTGCTTTCACCAGATTTATAGTCATTTCAGTCGAAATAAAACTTCCGTCTTTTAGTTTTACAAAACGATCCTCCCGTTTAATTACAACTCCCTCCGCCAGTTTTTCCCACTCTTCCCGGAAGTCCTCCATTTTAGTATCAGGGAAAAAATCTATGATGGTCATTTTTTCAATCTCTTCTCTGGTATATCCCGTCTTTTCAATAAATGCATCATTGAAATATTGGAACGTGGCGTCCGGCCTTAGCCAAAATATAAGGTCAATAGACTGGTCGAGCGAATGTTTGGCCATGGTAATCAACTCGTCCAGCTTTTTCTTTTTGGAAATATTCCTGACAAAAGCGCAATTAAATTCTTTCCCTCGGTAACGGATCAAATTTGCAGCAATAGAGACAGAAATCCCGGCACCGCTTTTTGTGTAAAGAAAACGATCCAGATCCAGGTTTTCCTCAGTAGAAAGCGATTGCCAGTGGTTTTTCCATTTTTCTTTTTCTTCTGGTTCATTCGAAAGGAGTAATATACTTTGTCCTTCAAGTTCCGACTTGGTATAACCTAAGGTATCGCAAGCAGTCTGATTAACGTACTCAATAGTGCTATCTTTTTTAACCCAAAAAATCATATCCCTGGCATAGTCCATACAATACCTGGTAAAATACAGATCATCTGTTCGCCGGGCAACATTGGACAGGTTTTGCAAAGTGCCATATAGTTTGATCGTCCGGTCTTCCAGTCTGACCGGCTGGGCATGGAAATAGAAATCCTCGTAGCCCTCACTTACCTGGACAGACAAGTCCATTTCAAAGCTTTTTCCAATTTTTATGGTCTCTGTCAATTTCTTCAAGAATAATTCCCGCTCTTTCTCATTTAACCTTTTAGCAATCAAGTCTTCGAATTGCTTCCTGTCCATTTTGGTATTGGGTGGTATATCCAGCAAACGATAAATCTCGTTCGTAAACAGGAAATCATCTTGCACCAAATCCCATTCCCAGCTACCAATACCAGCTACACTGGAAGTCAGGTTCAGCAAATCTTTATACCTGTTGGATTGCATTAGATTCTCAATAACCGCCATGCAGATGATGTCTCGATTGATCTCTAATAATCCATATCGCACCAAGACCGGATATATCACCTCATCAGCGGTAATCTGCTCTGTTTTGAATACGAGTTGTTTTTCTTTTAAAAGTTTTTTCCAGTTTCTTTTCCAGGAAAGGATAGAAGTCGAAGGGTTTACTTCAAAAATGGTCGATGGTTGAAAATCTGCTTTCGAGGCATAGCCAAGGTCTTTGGCCAATTTTTCATTTACGCCTAGTATATTACCTTCGGCAGTAAGCCACATTATGCCATTCTCGATAATTTCTGCTGATGCGCTCAGTATTGAAAGCATCTGGCTACTGGTTTTATTTATATGCTGCATAAGTATTTTTTTTAGCATGCGTGTGGCAGATTACCGGAAACTTGATTCAAACTATATTAACTGTTGGCTGTTGGCTTCTCTCAAACGCATTTTAGGTCGCGATAAAGGGAAGCCAACTGCCAATGGCAAAAAGCTAAAAGCCGCAAATATGCCACACACTCATTTTTTTATTATAAAAACTTGCCAGTTACTTTTCCGAGAAAAACCGAGACAGTCGCAGGAAGTTATGTCGTGTTTGCCAAGGATAGCAATATAATAATACTTTTCCTAAATATCAGAAAAATTCTTAAATATCAGAAATTAATTTATCAGATATATTCTTAATTAACTGTATATCAGGTATTTACAAACCTGGCACGCTATTTTCTTTGATATAAGTGTATATCTGCAAAATACTTTGAAAGTTCAGGCTTAAACCTTTTAAGAAAAATTGCATTTACTTAGTTTTAAAATTATCAAAAAAATAAATATGACACGCACCTACTTCAACGATCAAATATCAGTAATTGAAACCTTATTATTCGGTTTTGCGATGAAACTTACAAAGAACCGGGAAAATGCCAAAGACCTAATGCAGGAAACGCTAATGCGCGGTTTTGAAAATAGGGATCATTTTAAAATAGGTACGCACTTCAAATCCTGGATGACTACTATCATGTACAATTCATTTGTCAATCATTACAGAAAAGCAAAAACCAGAAATAAGATAATGACCCCGGTAGAAGAGGTAGTGCATTTGGCTGATCGAAAAGTAACCGAGGGTAATGCAGAATCAAAACTGATGCAGGAAGAGTTAAACAACATTTTAAAAACTGTTGATTTGAAATTTAGAAAAGCCTTCCTTATGTTTTTTAAAGGCTATCAATACGATGAAATTTCCGAGAAGATGAATGTTCCGATCGGCACCATAAAAAGCAGGATTTTTTATGCCCGCAAACAATTGAAGAAGAGAATTCAGGCCAAATACCAGACAGCTTATCTGATGAGTACTTAATCCTTGGTCAAAAGTAATCTTTCCAGACAGCACTCTTAACTTCATTTCGAACAATTTCCATCTTCATCCTTTTTAGTAAGGAATCAAATACTTAAAAAATTATGATAATCAAACCACTAAAAACTACAAGCATCAATAAACCGAAAGCAACTAAAAAACCATTTGCCCCTCAGACACCTGAAACTAGCCGGCCTAATCTGGGACGACCTACTCCTAAAATAACTAAGGGAAAAAAGAAAAAAGCAGCTGATAAAAAATAAACAATATTTCTAATTGAATTAACTTAAGGCATCATGATGATGCCCCATTAACATCACAGCAGCAACACGAATAGCAGTAGTATTAGCTTCCAGGCCCGACTCCCTGGATTACCTGAGGAGTCAGTTGACCCGGCCACCATATTTCTATCTGTTCAATTTTATTAAAATCCCCGAGCCCCTGCTCCACTACTAATGGATTAGCCCCAAAGCTGGCTCCGGAATTTACCCTTGAAAAAAAGCTATGGCGCTCCCCTTTTGCATTCGAAGCAATAGTTTTTATTCTTGCGCCAATCGCAGATTTATTAGCAGTGGTGCCTTGCAATTTCAATTTGATCCAATTGTTCTCATTTCCAGGATTAACAAATAATGCATTCATAAAATTATCCCCAGCATAGGATCCGCCCAGCACATTATAGACATCCTGATCGCCATCCATTTCGATATCTCTAAAGGCTACTCCATGCTCTTTTTGCAAATGGCCAAAGCCACCTGCTTTTGTAATATCCAGAAAGTGTTTTCGTCCTGATTCAAGAACATCCGATTGGGTATAAGCGAACGAAAATCCGGCGTACCAGTTGCTGCATAAAAATCCGAATATCCGTCATTATTCAAATCCCCGAAATTACAGCCCATCGTATACAGTACCTTATCGACATTTAATTCATGGCTCACATCGGTAAAAGTACCATTTCCGTTGTTTTGATTTGTTCATCCAACGCAGCCGCCCTTTCCTTATTGAGGTGCCAGATGAGGATGTTGTCCCTTTTATTGGCAATGGCTTTTAATTCCGCTACCATTTCTTTGGTGGAATTAGTGGCATCTTCTATGGGGGCTGTTTTAATGTCTTCAGAATTGCAGGATATCAGCGTGAATAAAAAGGCCAGGATAATAGCATAAATGCTTATTCCTCTACTCATTACTTTTCAGGAAGGTTTTATTATTTCGAAATATTGGTAATCTTATTTTAGGATAGAATGCATTTTTTAAATCCACTAACCCCTATCTTTTCTTTATTCCGGAAATTGGTTTAATAATAGTTTTGACGGGATACTTTTCCTTTGGTTTCAGTTCGACCAGAGCCAGTGCATTATCCCTGGCTTTCAATACTATTTTTTTAGCAGCAGGAGTCTTGAGATCCTGTAGTTCTTTGATTTTAATATGCCTGAAGGAAATAACCCCCTTTAGCCAAATCACTATAATCAAAAGCCGTTGTATATCCTCCTTGCCCGATTAAGATAGGTGAAACCATCCCCAATATCGAGAGAACCATCGCCATTATCTGCTACTCCTACATAATCAGCTGATCCGATGTCTATGGCATTGACCGCATGTTGGGAAAAACTGAAAATAGAAAGTAGAAAAAGAAAAGATATATAAAGTAAGGCTCTTTTCAATTTTCAGGTTTTTGGAATGATTATATGATTATATGATGCTATAAATATACAAAAAACGTTTACAATCTGGTCGTAAACGTTTTTAGGAAATCGTATATTTAGCATTATTCTATCTTAATATATTTTTACTGACATTCTTCAATTCGGGTTATACCAATTGGCAAGCTGATTCTTATACTAAAAAATAATCGTTACAAAGGCACACCGCTAGATATTTCCCCTAAGCCCATCTCCCAGCCTCCTAAAGGAGGAGCTGCTTACCCACAAATGTCTAGCTGTGTGACGCCTGTTTATTCGAGTGATACAGACTAAAGCCTACAGTACTGACGCATTTATCTTTCCAGTCGATAAATAAACCCATCTGCGCCACTTCCCACTGAACTGACATTGGTGTCAATTATTAATTCATTGTCAGAAAGTGTTATGCCTCCGGCTTCCTTATTATTAAGTACAAGAAAAAGACTTCCATTACTTTCTAAAACGAAATAAGAATCGCTACTGGAAGAACTTAATACCCCGCCACATATTTGTGTGGGATCTCCTGTGTAATTGTTTTCTACTACGAGCAGATCGTTTTCAAAAATCCAGGTAATTTCCCCTGCCGGATAATCACAATTCACGCCTGCGAACCCGCCGCTAATATTGACCAAATCCCAGACGCCATCTAATTCGGCAATTTTTGGAAGGTCTTCATCATGATTGCAACTCGTAGTAAATCCAAGGGTGAAAATTAGTAAATACAAAAATTTCGTTTTCATAATTTTATAGTTTATAATGGCTAATTAAAAATTTCTTTGTGCCTGATGCACCAGATTTTACCAGTACTTCGACAAGACTCAGTACAAGTATTAGGTATTGGTTATTCGGTTTCCGAAACGCTACATCCTACGGCTAATCAACAGAACTCAAAATGCTGGAAGCGCTACCACCGAAAAGATAAAATACACCTACTAATATTCATATAAAAGCTGATCATTAGAATTGGTAATATTTAGCAATACCTGATTGCCGTCAACCATTAAGTCACTTATATCAAAAGTTAATTCTTTTGTTATATATGCCTCACACTCTTCTTCATCTTTTAATGACAATCTTAGTGTTCGCTGAGGAGGTTGCGACTCCATAATATCCCCCGAGTCGATTAATGTCAACACCCAACTACCACCATCGCATCCACTTGCACTAAAATTAATTTTTAAACAATTTTCATTTATTTCCAATTCGTTTATGGCTAGTGCATCGTCCGGAGCTGTATTATATTCATCAATACTTATTACTACTTGTTTATCGCAATTGATAGCATTGTCATCATCATCTTTATTGCTACAACTAAAAATTCCGATTACTAGAAACAGATAAACTATTTTTTTGATTTTCATATGCTATTTTTTTGCCTTTGATGAACAATATTATACACGTACATTTATATAAGAAGGTTGGGTAGCTTTACAGAAAAACGTTTCCGCAAATATTATTAGTATTTCAATAAAATCTAAACCTGGAAGGTTTTAAAAACCTACGAGGTTTACGCTGCCGGAAACTTACGCTTTCTTATCTTTGTAAAAAATAGTAACTAATGACAAGACCTCTCGCAGAACGAATGCGGCCTCAGACCTTGGACGATTACATTGGTCAAACACATTTGGTAGGGCCGGGTGCCGTATTGCGAAAAGCTATAGAATCGGGAAATATCCCCTCTTTTATTCTCTGGGGGCCTCCTGGTGTTGGAAAAACTACCCTGGCCAGCATTATTGCCAATCAGTTGAAACGACCATTTCATAGCTTGAGTGCGATCAACTCTGGTGTAAAAGATATTCGGGATACCATCGAAAAAGCGAAAAATCAACAGTTTTTTAATAGCCCGAATCCGATTTTGTTTATTGATGAAATTCACCGGTTTAGTAAATCACAACAGGATTCATTGCTGGGAGCCGTCGAACGAGGCATCATTACGCTGATCGGGGCGACTACGGAGAACCCAAGCTTTGAAGTCATTTCTGCCTTATTATCGAGGAGCCAGGTTTATGTATTGAAACATCTGGAAAAAGAAGATTTGATCAGACTGGTAGATATAGCGCTTGAAAAAGATGAATTTTTAAAAGTCAAAGATATTGAAGTCAAAGAGTATGATGCACTGCTGATGTATTCCGGAGGCGACGCTCGAAAGTTGCTAAATACGCTTGAACTGGTTTCCAACCAGGTGCCAAAAGGAGAAAAATTAGTCATCACCAACGACCTGGTCAAAGACCTGATTCAGCAAAATATTGCGATTTATGACAAAGGAGGAGAGCAGCATTATGATATCGCTTCCGCGTTGATAAAATCTATCAGAGGCTCTGACCCTAATGCTGCGGTGTATTACCTGGCGCGGATGATCGAAGGCGGGGAGGATATCAAGTTTATTGCCAGAAGATTAATGATCGCTGCGTCAGAGGATATTGGCCTGGCTAATCCAAATGCACTATTAATGACGACGACTGCTTTCCAGGCTATACAAGCCATTGGCTTACCGGAGGCGCGGATCATTCTTTCACA
>JBLHJZ010000150.1:0-9126 GCA_047619515.1 Saprospiraceae bacterium
GGATGCAGAGCTGTATATTGATGATGAGTTCTCGGGGAATTTAATCACTAAAATCAGCAAAAGTCTGATCAAAAGAAACGTAGGTCCAACTTCGCGATTTGTCCATGACAGGGATATCCCGGAAGATTTGCTTGCCTTTTTGATGGAAGCATTTGAGTTGGAAGAATATGATCTGCTCCCTGAAGGAAAGTACCACAATAATTTTGATTATTTCAAATTTCCGAATTTTGGGATGACGCATCTGATAAATACACCGCTTCCACCAATGAAATATGAGCCACTGGAGGACGCTGATGATATTTTTGAAAGGATTACTGAAAAGGATCGGATGATCCATGTGCCCTACCACTCCTATAAATCTGTTATCCGCTTCTTTGAAGATGCTTCCATCGATCCAAATGTCACTCATATAAAAATTGTCCAGTACCGGGTAGCCAGGAAATCAAAGATTATGAATGCGCTCATCGCTGCCGTAAAAGCAGGTAAACAAGTTTCTGTTTTCGTTGAGGTGAAAGCACGATTTGATGAAGAAGCGAACCTGGAGTGGGGTAAAAAATTAGAAGAAGCAGGCGTTAATGTCCATTATAGTTTCCCTGGTGTAAAAGTACACTCAAAAGTAGGATTGGTCAGTCGAATAGAAAACGGCAAAACAAAACTCTATGCTTATCTCAGTACCGGAAACTTCCATGAAGGTACAGCGAAGATCTATAGCGATCTTGGGTTGTTTACCGCGGATCCAAGATTGACAAAGGAAGCTGCCAGGGTTTTTTCATTTTTAGAAACAGTAAAAGTACCAACGCTTGATTTCAAGCATTTGCTCGTCGGGCAATTTAATCTTAGAAGTTCTTTGACACATTTCATCGATCGGGAAATCGAAAATGCAAAAAAAGGTAAAAAGGCTAAGATTATCTTAAAGATGAACTCCCTTCAGGATCGGGATATGATTTTAAAATTGTACGAAGCAAATAATGCCGGGGTAAAAATACAGCTGATAATCCGGGGGATTTGTTCTCTGATCCCTGAACAAGCTGATACTAGTGAGGATATTGAAGCAATTAGTATAGTCGATAGATTTCTGGAGCATTCCAGGATTTTCATTTTTCATAATAATGGTAAAAAAGATATCTATCTTTCTTCTGCCGATTGGATGACCCGGAATCTGAGTTACCGTATCGAAACAGCCTTTCCTCTCTATGATCCTGATCTTCGTCAGGAAGTCCTTGACTTTATAGATATTCAACTCCGGGATAACGTAAAAGCCCGAATCCTTGACGGTGAACTTTCTAACATATATCGGGAGAACATTTCTGATATTGCTATTCGTACACAGTCTGAGATGTATTATTATTTAAAAAGAAAAGCGGAGAATATTAAGTTGGAGGAACAAAAAAAAGCTGCGGAGGCTAGGCCTAGTGGCGAACAGGCTGGTGATTAAAATGTCGTTAACTTTTAATCACCGCCAACTTCATACGATCCGCATCCAGCAAGTCAATATAAAATTCTTTTAATTTCGCATAATCTTTATATTCGATCAATCGGGTTTTTAATTCCAGGCTACGGTTGATTCTAATTCCTTTGCTTGTCTTTTCAAAAAGCATTTCATATTTCCCAAACTCGTTGTCGATCCTGATATTTTCGGGAACATCCATGAGTTTAAATTCAGCGGGAATTTCCAGTTCGATATTTTGGTAGGAAGGAGCCGTTTCAAACAGGGCATTCAAATCAAGGTTGTTATATCGTTTTTCAGAAAAAAGCGTCGGTCTTGTAGTAATCGCATTTAATAAGGGTACCTGAAGGATATAAAAATTACTCACCCGTTCGATATAATTATAAGCTTTCAGGTTCATTTCCATTTCGAGTGGTGCAGTGATGTCTTCCAGATTTTTAAAACTAAAATTATCCAAAGTCAGGTGATCAAAAGAACCTTCACCAAAATATTGCAGCAAAAACTTCCTTCGGTCATCTTCTGTAGTGACTCGATTGAGTTCTTCCCTAAGTTTACCACCAAGGACTCCTTTACCCACTGTCGCTGCATTTATTACTAAGCTTCTATCACTATTCACCTTAGCTTTGATATTCAATTCCAGCCGGGTTTTATCCGGATTCAACATATCATTCGGTAATCGAAATACATCATTCTCCCCTTCTCTTACGATGAGCGCCCAGGAATTATTATCGAATTCAGGGATGACATAATAAGGATAGTAGTCAGTGGTCAGATCCAGGTAATGCATCAGGCCGTCTTCCAAAATATAACCTACAATTACATGATTGAAAGCCATGATCGTTGGCTTTGGTTTGCTATTGGTAAAATTACTGGATCTCACTAAAACGTAATAGGCCTCGATCCCATATTTTCTGAGCATGGAGATCATCAGAGAAGCGACATCTTTGCAATCGCCGATCTGGTCAGAAACCGTAGCGGATGGCTTTTTAGGAATATAATTCGAGTTGAGAAAGGAAACATGGGAGTAAGTGATTTCTTTGGTTACATAATTATAAATAGCTTCCACTATTTCCTCTTCCTTCATGCCTTCGCTAATGATAGTCAATAATTCATTTTCAATCTCATAATTGGTTTCCAGTCTTCTATAAGTCTTTCTCAAATACCAATTGACAATCTCTGCCCAATCGTTTTGGGTACTAAACATGATCCAGGCATAAGAATCAAGGTCATCCAGCACGGCAGATTCTCCTTCCATTTTCGGAATATCATTATATTCCCAGGTCAAGATTTTATAGGCATCCTCTTCCCTGATATCCGGATTACAATCCAGTCGGTAACATTCATAAAAAATATCCTGCTCTTTTGGATGAATGAATTCGAGTTTTGCGCGGCAAACCGGAACCTCATGGGACAAGGCAGCGATATGATACATTTCTCCGTGCATTTCTCTGGTCATATTAGCCTTTGAATTTCCTTCGATCTGGATAATATCCCCAGGTTCAAGATTTTTAAAAACTACATAACCGTAATTTCTACTCGGACTCACTACTTGTCCATCTTTCTTGAGTACTTTAACAAAATTAATTTCACCAAGAAATCCAAAATTGGCTTCTGTCCAATACTTTGCGCCTGCATCATTTTGGATAGCGATCATCATTTTTTGATTATATTCAATTATATTATCCTTATCCAAAGCAGATTCGATAGTATATAATAAAATGATAGATTCCTCCTCCAGGTACTGCCCTTTGCAGCGCTCGTCTTTTAAAACTTCCTCAAAAGTGATGGATTTAAAATACGCTTTCATCGAAGATGTTGTCTGGAGCTTTTCCATTTTCTCTTCCAGGCTCTCGATGCCATAAGAACTGGAAATTCTTTTTAAATCCAAGGATTTTTGATAGCAGTCATGTGCTTTTTCTTTCTCTCCTCTTTCAAGGTAAACATCTCCGATGGTTTCATAAGTCCGGCTGTTGTACTCATCGAAAGCTAGGGCTTTATTCAATTCTGCCAGGGCTTCATCCAATCTATCTTTTTCGAAAAGCAGCCTGGCCTTTTCAGTCCTCCAGTAGGGCCGGTAAGGTAAAATCTCAATTACTTCATCGTAGAGTTTGAGAGCGTTATCAATTTTTTCTTTTTGGGTATAATAAGATATAAGTTCCTGATAATCAGATAGTATAAAGGTTTTTTTCTTCCGTTTTAAGACATCTTTGGCATTTTTCTCCTTTTCTTTATCGTTGAGTGGCTTGTAAGAAGAAGGTTTATAGCTATCATCTTTAAGATAGGGTTCCAAGAGTTCTTTATAATCTTTTTCGGGATAACGAATCAGGAATTTTTCAATAAATACTTTCTTTTCTTCGGCCTTCCCTTTTTTACCATAATAATCCAGGTAATCTGTAATGATCCCCCAATTAGTTGGTGAGATATCCAATAGTTTATCAAGAGTGGCAAGATAGGTCGATTCATTTTTCTCCTGATCGATCTTTGAAAGCTCCGATGCCATAATCGCAAAAAACGGTGCTTTCTCTTCGTCTAAGCCGCTAATCAAAGCTTCTGCTTTTTCTCCTTTACCATTCGCTGCATAGAATTTTGCCAATAAGTATTTGAAAAAAACTTCTTCCGAATGATCTCCATAAACAGCATTGAAATAGGCTTCTCCCTCATCAATAAAACCATATAGCAAATAGGCTTTACATAAGAAATAGTAATTCTTTAAGTACTTCGGATTTTTATCAATCTCTTTTTTGAAATGACTGATTAGTGCGTAATCCTGAAGTTCAATGTTATAACTTGTAGGTTCATAGCTATTTTCAAAAGAAGATTTTATATCCCTGTATACTTTTCCTTTTGTATCCGTTATCCGGACACCAAAGCTAATATTTGCGCCTGCTCTGTTATTGGAATAAGTATTATTATAATAATTGCTATTATCAAATGCTTCTCCTTCGTCGTTGGTATCATTATAAGTCAGAGAAAGTGTGTTGCTCTGCATAAAATCCGGATATCCTGCGCATTTCACCAATAGTCGATGAGTCCCTGCTTTTAGCACTAACTGAACGATTTCAGTGTCCCAATTATAAGAAATGTTATTCCGGTTTTCGAAAACCAAGTCACCATCCAGCCAAATCTTCATAGGGGTCGAACGAGCAATTCTAAGTTGGGTCGTCCGATCTTCAGGACTGGTAATAAAAGTATTAGCATAGTACATTCCAGTGGAAGATGAAGGAAGTACATTCTGGAACTTCACGATTCCGTCGGGGTCTCTTAATTTTCGGGATACCCATTTCAACTCAACTTCCTCTTCATTATGATAAGTTTTTTGTAGATCAAAAGTCGCCTGCTCGATCGGAGTAGATTCCAGAAAGCCACTACCAGATACATTTGTAAAAGGCCCAATAACACTCCAATCATAATCTCCGATGACCAATCTTAGCTGTTTCTCGGCGTCTTTAAATTTTCTGTTTTGAAAAAGGGAATCAGCGAATGCAAACCTAAACCGAGCTAAAAATTGCTCATTGTCCAGTTGCTTAATCATTTTCTCCGGGTCGCTTTCATACAAATGGCCATAGAGTCCAAAAACAGGGTCATCCCACTTAGCATCTATCAATGCATTTGAATACTTCTTGTATAGCTTATAGTCTTGCACGGTCTCGGCTATAAAAATCAAACCCGCCAAAGCATCCTCGTCTGTAGGATTAGTTTTGAGCTCTTCTTCAAAAGAAGATTTAGCTGCCATAAAATCATTTTGGACAATAAAATTCCATCCATTCTGTGCAACTTGTGCATACAAAAGATTCGAAAAGAGCATTTGAAAAAGCAACACAAAATAAAATACGTTCCTTTGGGTCGGAAAGACTTTCATAAATTAACACTTAAGCAAAACTGAGCAAGAAACTCAATTAGATTATTTAAAATTAAACTAGGTATTAGGCTGTGCTAAACATCTTTTAAGATGCATTTGGTAATAAATCGGTGGAATACAAACTGGCTTTTTAAAATTATAAACGCCTGAAAAGGCGAAACAGTTATAAAAGGTGTGATTTTCTCTAGCTTGGCGTCAAATTTAAAGTAATATTCCGACTTGTTAGACAATATTTCTATTATTTTAGGGAATAGTTAATATTTTATCAAATCGCTATGCTGCAAATAGAAGCAGAAAGGCTGGTATAAAGGAAGTACTTTGCCTCGCTAATCAATTGAAAACCAACATAGTAATATTTATTAGTTCCGATAATATGGGGCTAAATCAGGGGTCTTGCAATCCTTGATTATTGATTTCTTGGCTCAGAATTTTCTGGCTTACTCTTTGTATTAAAAACATTTACAATACGAAGGTATTTTACCGGAAGCCAAAACCACAAAATAACGCACCCCTATCCTATTGATAATGAGGGTATTAGCTTATATTCTGCAGACAGAAGAAATCAATAGATTATTTGTTTTTGTCTGTAAATTGTTCTTATTTTGTGGAAAATTCCTACTAATAGGAAAAAAACATACTATCACGGTTTGGAATATTCGTTTTCCACATACCCGCACTTCACGAAAGCATCCAGAGATTCTAAAGTCCTCCGGTTTCCTTGTATTATTTTGTTAAACTAATAGAAGACACAGTTTCGCTATGGATATACAGTTCTTTATCAACGTACTCCTCAAACGCAAATGGTTAATCCTTGCCACAATGCTGACAGCGGCAGTAGCTGCCTATTTGTTTGTCAACATGCAAGATCAAAAATTTAAAGCTGCTGCGGTGGTATCCACAGGTATTATGGGCGCTCAGGGGCTGAATACGGAAAGGGAGATTCCTTTTTTCCAACAGTTTCAGATTGAGATGAGTATCAATAATATGATGGAATTTATAAAATCCCGAAAAAACATCAATCTGCTTTCTTATAGTCTGTTGCTCAACGATATGGATACCTCAAGAGACCGGCCTTTCCGGCAAATGGAAATCGATGAAGAGGACCCCATTAATTATAGTGAAGTGGAGATTCAGGCTTTGTTAGATTTGATGAGAATAAAAGTGGATTCTTTGCAACCTTATCTGGATGATCCGCTCCTGGAACCTGTTTATAAAGATATTGCAAAGGCCTATAAATATGATCATGAGATGCTATTGGAAGATCTTGTTATTGGGATGAAAAATGCAGATTCTGACTTGTTGAGTATAGAATTTGATTCTGAAAATGCCGAACTCTGTGCTTTTACTGTCAATACCTTTTGCACTGTAGTCCTCAAAAACCACCGGGAGCTTAGAATAAAAGAGGACAAAGCAAAGGTAGAGTTCTATAGAGCTTTGGCTGATAACAAAAAGAAAGAGCTGAACGATAAGGAATTTGTTCTGAATACTTATAATCGAACAGGCAGTATTCTTGACCTTGACAACCAAAAAGAATCTACCGTAACTCAAATAAAAGAGCTGGAAATCAGCCTGGAAGAATACCAGCAAAGAAAGGAAGCTGCTATAAAAAACATAGCTGATCTGGATGTATACCTGAGTAATTATAGTGGTACAGGGCAAGACGATGCCTCTAAAATTCTATCGAGTAAATCTATTCTTCAGCTTCAGGATAAAATCAAAAAAGTAAACGATGCTTATATAGAATCGGGTTTGAAAGATAATAAATTAAGAATCCTAAAAGAAGCGACGGAGAAACAACTGGCTACTCAACTTAAATTACATGCCGAAGCCAGAAAGGGGAAAGAATTGGATAACGATGCCAGCGGAGATAATATTCTCAGTAAAAAGATCGAAGCGGAGCAAGAATTAAACTTATCACAAGGCGCTATCATTTCCCTAAATAATGAGCTAAGCAGGATGAAAGGGAAATCGCTTTCTCTGCTGACAAATGATGCTGCGGTAAAGAAGATGGAACGGGAGATTGATGTAGCTAAAAACGAGTATGTAAACCTGAAAAGTGAATTGAACATGGCCAATATTAATCTCCAAAACGTTACCGATCAATTGAATCTTATTGAACATGCTCAGGTACCTGATGAACCAGAGCCAGCCAATAAAGCTATCATTTCCGTGTTTTCAGCCGTTGTAGCTGGAATCATGGCCACTTTTTTAATCTTCCTATTGGCTTATTTTGATAATAGTTTATCAACTCCGGCTCAATTTGAAAAATTTACGCACCTTAATGTGCTGGGTAAAATCAATAAAGTAAAAACCAAAGACCTCGACCTGGCGTTGTTATATAATTCCAATGGTCAAGCCAAAAGCCTGGACTATTTTAAGGAATCGATACGAAATATGCGGTATTTAATTGAGAATTCAGGATCCGCTGTTTTTCTTTTTACCAGTACAAAGCCGGGAGAAGGAAAAACATTTACCCTGCTCAATCTAGCCCATTCTTTTTCTTTAAAAAACAAAAAGGTATTATTGATAGATACAAATTTTAAACAAAATACCCTTTCTCAGCTGTCCGAAGAAAGCAATGAGCCAAACCTTGAGCTGCAAAAGTTAATTGTTGAACATCATCTGGCAGACATATTTGGCCAAAAGAAAATCAATGGCCTGTTCAATATTCAAAACCTGGACGTGATTGCCAATAATGGGAACAATTTATCACCTGCTGAGATTTTCGCCGGAAAAGACTTCCTTACGTTTCAGGACAATTTAACGTTGCACTATGATCTTATTTTCCTTGAAGCGCCTGCAATGAATAAATATACGGACGCTAAAGAGTTGGCGGCTTATGCCGAAAAAGTCATTGCTATTTTTTCTGCGGATTCAGATTTAACGTCGGCTGATGAGGAATCCCTGGAGTTTATTCAAGGTTTGGAAAATAAATTTTTAGGAGCAGTACTCAATAAGGTTGACCTGAAAAATCTCAATTAAATTCATTCAAAATAAGTGTCCAAATCACAAAAATCGTATTATTTAAAGTCAGGCCTGTTGACTATTCTCGAACGTGGGTCAGTCTTCGTGTTTGGCTTTGGTGGCTTTGCTTTACTTTCACGTGCTTTCCCTAAAGAAGAATTGGGGATTTGGGTTATATTTTATACCCTTACTTCTTTTATTGAAGTAGGTCGAAGTGGCTTATTACAAAATGCGCTGGTAAAGTACCTCACCAATGCCACCGAGAAGGAATATCCCGTCATCAACGCTGCTTCACTGGGAATCAACCTTTGCCTGACAGGTCTATTTATATTTGCACTATGCCTTTTTGCCTACCCCACGGGTATATTTTTTGATGCTCCCGTACTGACAACCATGATGCTGGTCTATTGCGCCACAGCTATTGCTATGGCTCTGTTTCATCAGTTCAATTTCATCCAAATGGCCAACCTCGATTTCCGGGGAACTTTCTGGAGTAGCTTCATCAAACAAGGCTTATTTTTCCTTTTTATACTAATAGTAGTCCTGGGCAATTGGGAAATCACTTTGGTAAAGCTCGCTGTAGTACAAATATTAACTACCATAGCGGGTGTGATTGTAAATTATTATTTTGCCAAGCCATATTTAAGGTTTAGCAAAACTTTTGACCGGGTCTGGATGAAAAAACTTTTTGATTTTGGTCGTTTCGTTTTCGGCACAAACATCAGTACAATGGTCTATAAAAGTATCGATAAGATGATGTTGGGCTCTTTAATTGGTCCTGCAGCAGCAGCGATTTATGAATGGCCGATTAAGATATCCAATCTAACGGAAGTGCCAACTTTTTCTATAGCAAGTA
>JBLHJZ010000151.1:0-9112 GCA_047619515.1 Saprospiraceae bacterium
CGGCACTACAGAGAGAATCAATATGACAATCGATTTAGTCCCTAACGAATGGGTGAGATCAATGATTATGGATTCGCAGGAAAACCCTATTTGAGACCGGAAAAGTGCTGGACTTATCGTTGTCCGGCCAATTTTTTTTCTACCCGTAAAACAATTGAATTTTTCTATCTAAAAAACCCTAAAATGAAAATCAGCACACTATTGATCCCCTTTGTATTGCTGCTCTCCGCAGGTTGTTATACTTTTAATAGCATTAATCTCAATGATAAAAAAGCCGCTAAATTGTACCAGCGATCTATTGAAGACGCTATATACCCCGAAGCAAAAAAAGTGGATACTAATCTGGTTCCTTTGGATAAGCAAAATAAGAACCTGGTCTGGAAAAGTATTAATGGCGAAGATTATATTTTGGTGGTTACCTGGAAGCAAAACGTGTCTTATTATCAAAAGTATCTGGATTCCTTATTTTATAATACCGGGCCATATCCTGTCTGGATTACTGCAGCACCGGAGTTATTGCATAAAATGAAAAAGGTAAAAAGAAAATATGAAGTTCAAAGATTGAAACAACTATTGGGCCTGCCTCCCAATGCCGTTTACAGCTACTTTGTTGAATTTTGGGTAAAGCCGGAAGACCTATTCAGACCTTGCCCGGACAAAGACGTTTTGGATAAAAAATGCGATTTATATTTCCCGGATCAAACAGATTCAACCCATATTGACTGGATAAATGAAAATAGGATTAGCCGGTATTATCAACACGAGTTGTTTGATCAATACCCCTGGACACAATTGGGCTATACCTATGACTGGAACCCTAAAAACAAATCCCATGTCGGCCTAAGTGAGTTTGTGATAGGCGCGGATAAAAATATAGCCGTAGCAGCCATTTATACCACCAGCGAATATTTGGATAAAGTAAGAGGCAAAGATTAAGTACAACGTAAAATAAATAGTCAGCAGCAGGGCAATCGCAAGAAGAGCTTAGCTCACCAAAGGTGATCGCTTCGCTTTTGAGGTCACTTCGAAGCGGCATCACAAGGCGTAGCCGACTACAAGGGCGTAGCCCAATCACAAGCGAAGCGATCACAAGGGCGTAGCCCAATCACAAGCGAAGCGATTACCTTTAATTCAAGGAGTTCAAGTCAATCTTGTGTGCCACATAGTCAGAAGCAGCCGATATTTGTTTTACGCTGTCCCTAAGCGGCTTTTCGAATTTTAGAAAGCTTAACAACTTCCGGTTTTGGAATCCAGGAGATAACGCTTAATGAAAAGGCCAGGTAAGCTAAGATTGCCAAAAAGTAAACTTTGGGAAGGAAGTACAGCGTAATAATAACTAAAAATAATTCAACCAGTAGAATCGTTGTTTCTTGTGCTGAAAACCGTTTGGGGATGTTATTATTAAAAATCCTCGCAGCGTTGGTCATGGAAATAATCATAATACTGGAACAAAGAACCGTTTCCCACAAGGAGATGAAATCCTTATAAACCAACAAAGTGATCATACCGATAACACAGCAGGTAAGTTGGAAAAAAGCATATTGTTTATAATGCTTTGTGATGGCCACTTTGTTCTTTTTCGGCTGCTCTTCTGATACGTTTACCGTTTTAGGTTTCCATTCAGGTGGCATTAAGAAAATATTGATTTTGTCTTGCCAACGAGCACTTGCCTTCATGGTTTTCCATAAATAGACATAGTGATGCCCGATGGCTGATAATGGGTTATTGTCCTCGAATGGGCTTTTTATACCAAAAACGACGGGTTCGGTTTCTTCCTGGAGCGTACCGAAAAGTTTATCCCATATCGAGAAAGTAGCACCATAATTTTTATCAATATAAATATCATTTTTACCATGGTGAACACGGTGCAAAGAAGGGGTAATCATAAATTTTTCTAGAAATCCGAGTGTTGAAATGTACTCTGTATGTAAGAAAAATTGGTAAACACCACCTACTTTCAACCAAATAATCAATATGATGGGTGAAAATCCAAAGATTGGTAGAATCGTCCAAAACAGGATCCGGTTTACCGCTTGAAATAAGGATAATCTAAAGCCGATCGAGAAATTGTAAAGCTCCGAAGAATGGTGGGTTACATGGCCTGCCCAGAATATATTGACCCGGTGTGACATACGATGGTACCAGTAAGATAGCAAATCAACAGCAATGAAGGCTAAAACCCAGTGAGATAGGGTCATTTCAAGATCAAAAATCCTGAAATGCGTGTAAACAAAATTCAATACAAAATACATGACCACAAAATAAAAAAGGGAGCTTACCTGATCAATCGCTCCTATGGTCATATTCATTATAGTACTACCCGTATTATACTTGTTATCCTCTTTTTTGGAACTGACATACCATTCTATACATACCAATAATAAAAAAACGGGTATCAATAATGCAACTATGTTAATCATTTTGGCTGGTTGTTATATACTTTTAAAACACCCCAACAATGGGGGCACGAGCGCAAAATTACTAAAAAAATATCAATCTCGTGAGTTGATTACCAAGGGTATGAATAATTTTACACTTTCGTGTTAAATCTTCGTGTTTATACTGCACCGTCGGCGAGATTGTTCAGGTAGGGTGTACAACAATCAGGTGATAACAAAAGAATAAAATTCCACACCTACAGAGAGACCTACTAGGTTTCGAAAACCTAGTAGGTCTCTCAAAAATAGATTTAAAAACAGGATACCATTCCAGCCTTTCTGCATAAAGAAGGGAAAGCTGCTAAGAGCATGTTGTGGATTTAACATTCGGCCTGCAAACTCCACTTTTTCGCTTATACTTCGCCCCAAAAATCCTCATTATGCTACGGCATAACTCTGGTTTTTGGGTCTCGCCTAAGCAAAAAATTGTCAGTTTTCGGCTCAAAGCCCAAATTCACAACATGCTCTAAATTCAATATCTTTTTCCAGGCAGCTAAAATGTAAGCATTTTAATTTTCTCGGTTACAGGCGATTTATCCATCGACTCCCTTGTATTAAGCTGCGCAGCAGGAGGCAGGAGAGGTATGTCTGGTCAACACCGAAATTCAATTTATTTATTTCTAAACCCTGTTTCACCCCGCCGGCTGATAAATCCGACTAATCAAATTATTAATCACATAAGATTTAGAACGGGAATAAAACGTATCCATCTCTTTTAAATATCTATGATAGAAAAAATTCAACACTAGGCCAGCTAATAAGGCAACCAATGTCGTATCAAAAGCCAGGTTGAGGCTCCGGGTAATTTCCGGCATTCCTTCGGCCGTCTTGGCCAGGTGCGCCATGCCGATAGAGGAAGATAAACCCATTAAGGTTCCGATAAAACCAAGGGAGATAATTGCTCCTAAAAGGTAACGGACGATTTCCAGACCTCCTTCCATTTCTTCTTTGCTGTTGTTGACCTGCGTATTGAACACCTGAAGGGTTTCACCGACATTTTTTTCATTACGATATTGTGTACAGGCTTTTTTAATAAAATCTCCGACCATGGAAACCTCGCCCGTTTTTTCTAAATTGATGGTATTCAATTTGATCTGAGCTACTTCTTCCGGTGTCAGGACCAATTGATCCTGCTCTGGCAAGAGCCCGTACCGGAATGCTTTGTATTGCTTGGTCAGGTATTTTCGCTTTTCTAAAAGTTCAAATAAACTGTAGAAAAACACTGCATAAATGAGAACTTGGATATATCCGGAGGAGGTTCCTCCGAGTAATTCCATGAGACGTTGTATTCCTGAGCCGTCTGTGCTCATACTCCATATGAAGGTCAATAATAACCACAGACCTATTGCTGCGGAGATGCTTATGATGATTTGAAAACGCTTTGTATTAAACATGATGACTGATTTTAATGGTAAAAGAAAAATTTCGGGATTGAGGATTGAGGATTGAGGATTGAGGATTCGGTGTTCGGGCCCGAACACCGAACACCGATGCTCCGCCTCTTACGGCTTTTTCATCGTATAACTTCCGTCTGCTTTTATATTGACCGTTGCAAGGTGTGTTCGTCCTTTGCCGACCTTTAATGTTTTATAAAACTCTTCACCTCTTTGCTGACGGGTGACCGGATCTTTTGTATAAATCAGACCACTGATATCGACGGAGGTATTATTATCTTTACTGTTTTTAAGCTCTGCATAAATTTCGTATTCTCCAGAAATGATCTTATCGAACTGTCGGACGGCTTCCTGATTTGTCCGTAGGTCATTACCGAAAATCCGGTTACGGGACTTTCCACTATCCCATTGTCCGATCTTCTTATCATTCTTTCGGCCACCATAGACACAATTGTTTCCTTTACAAACAAAGAGGTCAACATTGTTTTCCTTGTTTGCCCAGTTGATCTCAAAAGAAACATAGGCCGGAACAGAGGGTGCATCGCCTTTATAAACCGGCGGCTTGGGATCCTTTGGTTTCTCCTTTGGAGGTGCTGGTTCTGTCTCTGGTTTAGGCGGAGTCGTACTCGGTTTGGTCGGCACTTCAGCTTTAGGCTTTTCAGGAGGTTGTCGATTCGCCTTTGCTTTTGCCAGTGCTGCTTCCTTCGCTTTTGTCTCCGCCATTGTTTTTGCTTCTGCTCTGGCCTTGGCTCTTTCCGCAGCTCTTTTCTTTGCTTCGGCTCTCACCAGCTCCTCTGCTTGCGGATCTTCTTTATAAGCCATCAATACCATTTGCATGGTATCACCGGCCATTTTATCGAGCAGGCTATCCGGTAGTTCGCCGTGTATTTTCATAAGCGTGGTATCAAAATATACCATTGCTTGCCGGTCTCCGGAAGCAGAAGCTCCTCCTTTTGGTGTTATAATAAAAAGGAAGATAATCGCTCCCAAAGCACTTGTCAGTAAATCCAGTAAGGACAAACTAAAAAGTTGTTGCGTTCTTCTTGACATAATCTTTTTTTGTTATTTATGATTAACGACACGAGGCAAAGTTATTGATCCCTGACCCTCACCTCTCACCCCTGATCTCTCACCCCTCACCCCTGATTCACCCTACCCGTTTTCCTAGTTTTGCAGAAAGACTAGTGACGGTTCTCACTTTTACTTCCGCTAAGGGAAACCTGCAAGCCGTACATTGTAGCTCCTGAGCAGATTGATGATCACCACAATTCAGACACTGAACGGTTGCTTTTACTTCTTGTACGATCTCCTCTTTCAGCACTGCGGCGTGGAGTGTAAAATGATTTTCCATATTGCAGGCGGCACATTTTATCACCGAGACTTCGTTTACTGTGCTACAATTTTTACAAGTTTTCATACTAATATATTGAAAGATTTAGGATTTAGGATTTAGGATTTATGATTGGGGAGTGAGAATTGAGGATTGCCTCAATTCTCACTCTTCACCCCTCACCGCTGGTCAATATTTATCTTCAAAATTAAAGTGGTACTCGTATCCGACGCTAAACATGGTATTTCGGTGGATTTGGTTTCCTTTATAGGAATCGAAGAAGTCGTTTGCTGCTTTATATCGATCACTAAACATATCTCCGGTTCCAAAATCCCAGGTCACGTTGAAATGAACTTTGCTCTTTTCGTTTAGTTCCACAAATAAACCGGGGCTGATCTGAAAACCTACTTGTGGGGATTTATAATCGTCATTGACACTTGAGCCAAAGCTTACTTTATAGTTCTGAAAATCTACTTGGTCGGAATTGAAGTACTCGGTCGTTTCATCAATATTACCTGCCAGGCCAAAATTAAAAGATGGGCCTAGGGATATTGTCCAGCCTACTTTGTCGGCCAGGTGTTGTCGATAGCCCACCAATACAGGAACAGTGACAAAATGTAATTTTTCACGACCCGTGAAATAAGCGGTTGTCCCGTTATCCTCAAAATTATCTGTCTGATATTCCCCTCCCTTCTGTGTATAATGAACACCGGTACTGATGGTCCAGTTACTTAATTTTATTCCCATATCAAACCCGCCGTTGATACCCCATATCTGGTTGCTGGTTGGGTATAATTCTTTTAAGTCTTCTGTAAATCTAAATGATGAAGCACTTCCACCGGCTCTTGCACCGATATAAAAAGAACTTTCTTGTGCGGATAATTGGATTGCACCAAATGTGCAGATGAAGGTTAAGATTGCAATTAATGATCTCATGATATAAAGTTTAAGTTTTAAACAAATGAATAGTAATGCAGCCTTTGATCAGCGTTTTTGTCCAAAGTTTAAAGCGGTTTGAAAAGAATAGTGATAAAGAAATGTTAATACGATGAAAGCACTTATGGATGTAGGTATTATACGTAAAAATTTATTAATCAGTGATTTAGGTTACGAAGGTTGAGCTAATCTATGTTAAAAAATGTTAGCGTTGTCGTTGGAAGAAGTTAAGGATCGCCATTGCATAAAATTCATTTTCTTTTAAAAATCAGGTAGGAAAGACAGAGATATACCAACCATCGTTTATTCTTTCGTCCTTACAGGACTACAGGACTACAGGTTAAATAGTAGTCACAGAAAAAGGATAATATTTGATTTTTTATAAAAATTGGGCGTAACTTTTGTGCAAATACAATATTAAAGTATATTTTCATGTCATAAGAGTTTACTATTCGTAATTCAAACCTATATCTATGTTAACACCCTATACTGGCCCATGGACTTTTGATGAAGCAGCGCATTTACTTCGTCGAACTATTTTTGGCCCGACCAAAGCTCGTATCCTTCAGGCAGTCAGTGAAGGATTAGAGGGTTCTATTACCACTTTGATGACTCCACCTTCTCCGGTCGACCCACCGATATATTATGATTTCGAGGACGACCCTTTAGCTGGGATAGGGGAGACCTGGACGGACAAAGTACTCGATGGCAACATCACTGGGATTTATTTTTCCAGGGAAAAAACACTTTGGGCCTGGTGGTTTATGCGAATGAACAGAGATCAGCAAACCATCATGGAAAAGCTGACTTTGTTTTGGCACAACCATTTTGTAATCTCTGAGGCTGGCCATGCGAATATGCAATGGGATTATTTTAACCTGCTTAGAGATTTTGCACTTGGGGATTTTAGGGAACTGACCAAGCGAATCACTATTGATCGGGCCATGTTGATTTATCTAAACGGCACCTCTAATTATGCAAGTGAACCTAATGAGAACTACGCCCGGGAATTATTGGAATTATTTACCATAGGAAAAGGGCCACTGGTTGCTCCCGGAGATTATACCAATTATACCGAGCAGGATATAGGTGCCTTTGCAAAGGCGCTTACCGGGTGGACGGCATGGACGGCAGGAAACAGCCCGGCTGAGCTGACAACCTGGGGACATGATACCAGCACCAAGCAATTGTCCCATCGATTTGATGATCAGACCATCCCTAATGCCGGTGCTGATGAATATAAAAATGTGATAGATATTATTTTTGGAAAAGATGAAGTGGCTTTTCACATTTGCCGGCGACTATACATTTGGTTTGTACATTATGATATCAACGATACCATTGAAGCGGAAATTATCGCACCGATGGCTCAAATCCTGCTGGACAATAATTATCAGATTCAGCCAGCGTTGGAAGCACTGTTAAAGAGCGAACATTTTTATAGTAATGAAGTGAGGGGTTGTATGATCAAAAATACGCTGGATTGTTTCTTCTCTTCTTATAATACCTTCCAGGTAGCTCCACCGACAGACTTTTTGGTAGAATACAAGCTTTGGGTCGCCTGGTATTGGGAGTACTTGCAACTGGAGATGGGGGTATTTAAGGTACCGAGCGTAGCAGGTTGGAGAGCTTATTATCAGGCACCGCAATATTACCGGGACTGGATCAACTCCGCAAGTCTTGCTTTACGTAAAAGAATGCTGGCCAATATAAAATGGCTGACCCAATATGTTTCTCCCGAGACGCAGGGATATAATTTTTTAGCTTTTATCTCGACCTTTGAAAGTCCCTCCAGTCCGGTAAGTTTGATTGATGAAGCCTGCCAATTGATTTATGCGCGACCAATGACTGAGGAGCAAAAAGCCTACTTTAAAGAGTCGCTTATTCCGGGGCTGCCCGATTTTGAATGGACGGTCGAATATCAAAATTATCTGGATGACCCGACTAATGATGACACGCGAATTGCAGTAGAAAATAAACTCCATAGCATGTTTACGACCATGATGAATGTCCCGGAGTTTCAATTAAGCTAGATAGAGGTTTGCCATTATAAACTTCGCCTAAAAATAAATAATAATGAAAAGAAGATCTTTTATAAAAAAATCAGCTATTTTTTCTCTACCTGCTTTCTTAGGGGGATTTAGTGTATCGGCTATGCCTTCAAAGCTGATGGAGAGTATGATCAATGGAGATAATGATAAAGTCCTTGTGCTTATTGATTTAAGTGGCGGAAATGATGGCTTGAATACTTTCGTCCCTTTGGATGTATACGATAATCTGGTCAATGCCCGCCAAAATATAGTCATTCCACAAAATCAATTGCTGAATTTTTCAGATACCATCGGATTACATCCGGAACTGAGCGGAATAAAAAATCTCTATGATAATGGAAATTTGTCCCTCGTTCAAGGCGTCGGTTATCCTAATCAAAACCGTTCTCATTTTCGGTCAGCAGATATCTGGAATACCGCTTCCGATGCCGATGAATATCTTTCAACAGGATGGATGGGACGCTACCTGGATCACGAATTTCCCGGCTATCCTGGTGACTATCCAAATATGGACTGCCCTGATCCATTTGCGATCACCATGGGATCTTCTATATCCGGAACCTGCCAGGGGATGGAATCCAATTTCAGTATGGCGATCATCAATGTCAATGATGTTGGCGGACTGGATACCGGAATTGAAGCTCCCTTACCCAATGATTGTTATGGGCAGGAATTAGGTTATTTAGTAGAGACTTTTAAAAAAGCGAATGTCTATGGAGAACGGGTAATCGACGCAGTAGAGGCTGGTAATTCCAATGAAAATTTATATCCCAATACCAATCTGGCCAACCAGTTGAAAACCGTAGCGAAAATGATTTCCGGCGGTTTACAGACAAAAATTTATGTATTAAAGTTGGGAGGTTTTGATACCCATGCAGATCAAATAGATCCCAATGATGTTACCCAGGGCTTGCATGCAAATTTACTAAAAACACTTTCCGATGCTATTTATGCCTTCCAGGA
>JBLHJZ010000152.1:0-9110 GCA_047619515.1 Saprospiraceae bacterium
TATGATAATTTGGGTTTCGGAAATTCGATCCGTCCGTCAACATAAGCGCCGGCATGGCCTGCAACCAAAAAGCAGCATGATCGCTTCGGCCTAAATCCGGTGTTATAAAAGCCCAGCCTTCTGGCGCTAATACCGAAATGACCCGGAGGTCAGGAACATAAGTCGTCGCCGCATTTTCAAAAGCATCACTTAGCCCAGGATGGTTATAAATCCCAATATTTGTGATGAAGTTTCCACGGAATTCATCACCGGCGACCGCATTATAGGCATCAGGGAAAAGTTGATCAAACCCGAATGGCAAAGTCTGCGAATTTGGACTGTCATCATAGTAGCCAATCATTTCAAAATTAAATACCCCATTGATGGTTTCATAATTTTTGATCCCGCCATTATCAACATATTCCCTACTTCCGACCAGGCCTTCTTCCTCCAGATCAAAACCAATAAATTTAATTGTTTTTCCAAATTGATAGGGCGCCAAAACTCTCAGCGCTTCCATCACCCCTGCGATAGCAGAGCCATTATCATCCGCTCCGGGAGATTGTATCACGGTATCAAAATGCCCGTCAATGATATACGTTTCCGTCTCTGCTATCAATCCTCGTTTTCGACCCACGATATTTTCGGCATTATATCCATTCCAGCTAAAGGCAAGAATTTCCGTTTCAAGATCGTGACTTATAAAATGGTCGTTGATCAAATCTTTGACTTCTTGCAAATGAGTGGCTCCGACGTTACGATGACGAATACCTTCGATAAACTGAAGATCCGTCAATAGGCGATTACTATCCACTTGATCGACAATACTTTGTATATCAACGGCTTGCAAATCATCCGCGACTAGCATGACTTTGTAATTTCCACCTATCTGGATTTCAGTAGAAAAATCCCAGGTGATTGTTTTTCCGACTCCGGGGCTGAGCGGAAAACCGAGATCCCCCGTCGCTGCTGAAGTATTCACCGTAAATGTTTCGCCCCCGTCACTGGATACCCTGAAAGTGATTTCAAGGTCATCATTTTCTGTGTCCGCAAGATCATAACTGACCGTCATTTGATTCGGGCTATCGACAAGGACTTGAAGATTGGAGATTTCAGGGGTCTGATTTTGGCTAAAAACTAAAATACTTAGGAACATACTGCTAAGAAAGAGGAGGACTTGTTTCATAATTTTTTCTTTAAAAGTACATAATTTTTGAATTAAACGGGAAGAGTTAGGATTTAGGATTTAGGATTTAGGAATTAGGATTTAGGAATTTAATGTCAGATTATCATCAATAAATTCTGTCCCTAAGTTGAGGTGTTGGGTTTTTTATTCAAATTGTATGTGGAAATGGTAGATAGAAAAGTCAATCCAAAGAAAGGGTCTTTTTAATAACGGGTAAATCATGTCCCGATGAATTAGAGAGATTATTTGCCCAGTTGATTATATTCTTTCCTTCGACTTTCCCTCAACGATGTTCGGGACAAGACTCC
The DNA here is from genome assembly GCA_047619515.1 of Saprospiraceae bacterium. Taxonomy (GTDB): domain Bacteria; phylum Bacteroidota; class Bacteroidia; order Chitinophagales; family Saprospiraceae; genus JAHDHW01. The sequence continues at coordinate 1,474 of JBLHJZ010000152.1, forward strand.
CGACAAGTTTTGCCGCAGATTACACGGGTTTCCATTGATTTAAAGGAACTTTAAATTAATAATCCGTGAAAATTCGTGTAATTCGTGGCTAATAATTCTTAAAATTTGCTGCAAGCAAGTTTATTTGAACAGGCCGAATAAAATCGCCCTGTACAGATAATGGCTAATAATACGACTTCTTTGAAGTCATGATTCCCTTTCTTATGACTTCAAAGAAGTCATATTACGTTAGCCCGAGACCAAGATCATGAGTCGACTTCAAAGAAGTCGCATTATAAATGTATTACATTATCTGTACATTTCGAATAAACACTCTAATTCAACAAAGCATACAACAACTGTACAAAAAGTATTTTCGTTATCAAAGCAACCGGTAACATCGTTGTAAAACCAATATTTGGTAATTTGTTTTTGGATTGATCGGTCGAAAAATCCAGAATCGCAGGTTGATTGGAAGACATCCCGGTGAGAAAGCTAAAAGGAATTTTTAAAACTTTAAAACCAATCAATAAAGTCATCAGGGTCACAAAAATACTTATAATGGCACTGGCCAAAAATATTTTTCCACCGCCGCCGCCCATAATGGTGGATAAGAAAGTATGTCCGGAATTAATACCGATTCCGGCCAATAAAAGGATCAAGCCTATTTGCCGTAGGGTCAAATTGGCACTGTATGGCAAAACCCAAACGATTGGCCCGGTCCGTTTTATAGTGCCCAGCAGTAAAGCCACGATCAATGGACCGCCGGCAAATCCAAGTTTAAATTCTGTTCCGCCAGGCAATTGAAAAGTGATCATTCCCAGCAAGAGACCCAAGGCCATTCCCAAACCAAAAGAAAGCAAATTGACCTGACTTAGGGCTTCATAAGAATCTCCGAAAAGTTTTTCAAGCTTGGGCATATCTTCCCTTCGGGCAACAAAGCGGATTTGATCCCCCAATTCCAGTTCCGTGTCCCCGGTAGCTAATAAATCTATATCCCCACGGCGGACCCTGGTAATAATCGCTGCGTATTTTTCAGATAGGTTTAAAGCTGCAATTTTTTGCCCCACTACTTCAGGGTTGGAAACAAAAATCCGGCGTATCTCATAAGAAGCATCTCCACCTACTAATTCTTCTGGTTTTTCGACTCCCAGGATCACTGCGACCCTTTCAATCTCTGCACGGGAACCCACGATTCTCACTAAATCTCCCAGTTGAAACTTTGTGTCCCAATTAGGTAAACTAATCGTGTCCCCTCGTTTCATTCTTCCAAAAACCACGCTGCACTTGTTTGCTTTCGTCAAATCCCGCAAAGGAATTTGCGTACTGGCTTCCTTCGTTATTTCAACTGTTAAATTGCCAACATCCTGATTTACCGGGTATTCCTTGCTCAGCTCTTTTTCTTCTGCTCTATAATCTACCTTCAAAATTTTTTGCATCCATAAAATAGCAACCATTACACCCAAGACCCCCATCGGATAAGAAAGGGAAAAACCCACTACCACTTCATTGCTCAACTTCGCCGTCAATTCTCCTGTCGTCGTATTGCTGATGGCATCCAGCAAACCTGCCAGAGCCGGCGTATTGGTGGTTACTCCTGCCCATAAACCTGCGGTGGTAGAAGCTTTAAATCCAAATAAATAATGCAGGCCAATGGCGATCCCTGCTGAAAAGCTCAACATCGCAAATACAAAAATCAAATCCTTGAATCCACGTTTCTTAAAATTAGAAAAGAAACCCGGCCCGCTTTGTAAACCGATGGTATAAACAAAAATGGTGAGCCCCAGAAATATGATGATTTCCGGTATTCTTAAACTAGCATCCAGCGCCCCAAAAGCCAAGCCGGTAAAGAGCACTGCTGCTACACCAAGACCGCTACCTTTTATTTTTATTCTTCCAATCGAATAGCCCAAACCTATCACTACAAATAATAATAAAATCGGGTTCTCAATAAATGCCTGGATCATGTTTTACCTTTTGTCGCAAATATATAGGGAACTCCTTCAAAAACCAATTTCTGCAAGAATAAAGCCCTGCGGGGGAAGTGCTACTTTACCATTCTTTAGTATAGCATCTGTTCTGATGGAAGCGGATAGCATCTATCTTACTGAACTTTTGTCAAGGCCTCTTATCATTGTTGGGGAAATGAAAAGTCCAGAAAACATGATGGCAACTTCGTTGCAAGAATTATTAGCCACAGATTACTCAGATTTTCACGGATTATTGATTTAAAAGTTCCTTTAAATCCGTGGCATCCATGGCAAAAAAAAAACCAACTGGGCAAACCCGCCTGTGCAGGTAAATTTACCCGTTACTACAAACAGCCACTATTTATTTTACGCTATCCCTAAATTATTTTAAGGCTAAATACTCAGTAATTCATTTCTTTACTAACCTACCCAACGGTCTCAAAATATATCTATAAACATTAATTATCAATAAAAGAATAGTGACTACTGGGAATATCACTAGAAACAACCAGAAGTTGAATTCAACATAAGTGATATTCAATAGATTGGCGCTGTTGATACAAAAATCTGTACAGTACCAATATATGGTGTTTACTAAATCAGTCATAATTTTTTCTTTCTTATTGCGCCCCAAAGAAGTAGTATCATCATTAATGGAATACCAAAAACATAAATCAGCAGATTGATTTCTTTGTAGCTTAATCCCAAGTTATTGTTGCGTAGCCAGGAAATATTAGAAAAGTAAATACTTTCCAGCTTATTTATAATTACATTGTTGTTTGCTTCATATTTCTCTTTGGTATGTTTGCAAATAATGTTGTGACAATACCGGGTACACTGTCCTTGATCAAAATTATCGATTGGTGGATTACTGGTTTCGTTAACGATGACCATTATTGAGAATGGCGTGAGCAATAGCAGCCAAAACAAAAGGGTTCGATTCATAGCTGTTTTTGATAGTAAGTAATAGACTTTATTCGGTACTTCGACTTTCCTTCAACGATGTTCAGGACAGGACTCAGCACAAGCATTCGTAGCCGCTCTAACGTACAAAAACTTATTGGAATAAAGCCTAATAAAAGTACTAATTTATAGTTTTAATCTATCAAGCTTATTTAAAATATGAAGCATTTAATTCTACTCCTTTTCAACATCCTCCTTCCTGTTGCTATAGCAGCGCAGTCCTTTAGTCTGATCTCCTGGAATATTCAGGATTTTGGACAGACTAAAAATGAAGAGGAGATGTTAGCCATTGCAAAAATTGTTAAGGATTTTGATATTGTCGCTATTCAGGAAGTAGTAGCGATACATCCGGGAGGAGCACAAGCAGTTGCAAGGCTTGTCGATCAATTGAACAGGATGGGGACAAAATGGGATTATCGGATCAGTGACCCTACTTCCAGTCCGGGAAGGAGAGTGGAGCGATATGCTTATCTATGGAAAACCAGCAAGGTGACTATCAACGGAAGACCCTGGCTCGATAAGGAAGATGAGCCGACGATATACCGAGAGCCTTATCTTGCCCGATTTAGCATCAAAGGGGAGAAGGTACTTATTGTAAATTATCACTCCCGAACATATAAGGACGGTCCGGATCCAGAAATTAAATGTTTCTATAAATATCCGGATCGCTTTCAAAATGAACGAATCATAATAGCGGGTGATTTTAATACTTATCCGGAGGCACCTGTTTTTATAGGGTTAAAGAATATTGGTTTCTTGCCAAGTTTGAATCACCAAAAGACAACGCTCAAGAAGGGTTGTGGAGAAAATGGCGAGTACCTCTATCACCCGATTGATTATATTTTTTACGCTAAGCATCAATTTAATCTTTTGGACGCTGGGGTAGTGGATTTTGTACAGGATTGTAATAAGCTGGATTTGGCGCGACAATTATCTGATCATCTTCCGGTGTGGAGTAGTTTTGATATACTGCATTAACTGCATTGGACATTAAGTAGTGGCCGATTTTAATGTAACCGGCAAACCTACCTAAATGGCGGCACAGAACGTGTCCGTAGGGATCGGGCAGATTTATTCGAGCTCTTGAGATAAACTTACGTGCCGCAATTTTTAAGAATTATTAGCCACGGCTAATACGGATTTCCACGGATTATTGATTTAAGGGATAGGTCCTAAAATTCCTTTAAATTCTTTTATGCTTAAAATATTGCAACTAAGCCCAGGCCCAACCAGTCCCCTCTTTTTATTGCTCCGACTCCGCCTTGGAAAAAATAGTTGCTGAATGCTGATCCGGCAGCAGCCTCCCCTAAATCTCCATCTCGAAAAGTATAGGCCAATGACAACCGTAAGTTAGGATTGAAATAATAATTTAGGCTTGCTTCCAGGTATTGGTCTTGTCCAGCGAAAGCATTCAACTTTGCAGCATCTTTTTGCGCTGTTGATTTTAATGCGCCATTAAATTGAGCAAAAACTAAAACAGGTTCTAAGACTCTTGCGTTTTTCAAATTTAAATTATAACCCAATCTTACAAATCCTGTATTAGATTTAGTATCAATACGACGAGTAGTCGTATTAATCAATAACTCCTCTCCTTCTCTTTCTAATATTGACCATTCTCCGCTCAAATTCAGATTCCCCCAATTCAATAACCAATCCACACCGTAAACGCTGTTTTGTAAAAATAAATCCGTTTCTCCTTGCTGTGCTGCTGCCAATGCAATAGACAATCCTTTTCTTTTTCCAAAATAATTTACTTTCCGACTGATGGTGTATTTTTCAAATTCGGGTTCGCCAAAATGAAACACAATTCTTCCGGAAACTAATACGGAAGATTTTCCTCCGGTAGAATTGCCTCCCAAACTTTCAAATACTGGATTAAAAATTCCAGCATCATAGCTTACGCCAACGTTTTTATTTTTATTTAAAAACAATCCCCCCGCATTTATTCCTACCGCTCGACCGGGTCCTGTCCCTACCAATTGGCGACGCAGGTAATTTTGCGACCAGGACTTTTCCATAGAGGTTACTCTTAGTGCTGCGGTGATACTTTCTCTTCCAATTTGTGGAGGAAGATAACCTGTCGTTATATGTAGTCCGTCATTTTTAGTAAAAACTTTCCATTGAATAAATGCATTCCAAATTCTAAAGGATGGTGAAGAACCATTATTGCCTCCTCCTTCTGTTCCTGCCAGAATATCTTTTCCTACTAAATCAAGTGAACTGATAAAAACAAATTTTAAATTAGGATAAGGCTGCCCCTTGACCCCTAATCGGGTACGACGAATATGCGTATCCATTCGATTATCAACAGCTTGGTATTTTCCTGTTTCAGCATCATAGACTTCAGTACCAAAAGTATAGGTACTCCACAATTGCAATCCTATGACTGGTTCTATTTTGAAATCTTTTATTTTTTCTGCCCATGTATTTTTATCCTTATTTTGGGCATTCATTCCTAATACCAAGAACAATAATACTATTGTTAAATATTTATTCATCTCAAATTTTTTATTCTTCAACCACTTCAATATTCCGAGTATTCAATTTTTTAATGGGGCAATTTAGATCTTGACAAACCGTAAATATAGGTGCCCCCTAAAGCACTTGCAATGACCAATAAAATAGCCCAAACACCTTGGCCTAACAGCGTAAACATTGGCCCTGGGCAAGCTCCTGTCATTGCCCAGCCTAAGCCGAAAATAATTCCTCCCAGTAAGTACCGGGGAATACTCCTATTCTTTGGGTTAAATTTTATGGTATCTCCATTGAGATTTTTACTTTGCATTTTTTTTATAACCGCCACCAAAATTGCTCCGCCAATAACAGCAGTTCCGATGATTCCATACATGTGAAAGCTCTCGAATCGAAACATTTCCTGAATCCGAAACCAGGAGACCGCTTCAGACTTGGTCATTACGATTCCGAATAAAATGCCTGGTATTAAATATTTGAATAACTTCATTTTTTATTTTTTTTGAATTAATAAAATGGTAAGTCAATAAACTTTTGGTAAGTTGTTTCTTATCGGTTCTTACATCATTAATAATTGAGGAAGAAAGACCCAGGCCATTAACAACCCTCCAATAAAAAATCCAACTACGGCAATCAAGGATGGAATTTGTAAATTGGCAAGTCCACTGATCGCGTGCCCGGAAGTACAGCCACCTGCATATCTTGCTCCAAATCCGATTAAGAGTCCGCCCCCTATAAGCATGATTAAATTTTTGGCAGTCCACATATTTGCTACACCAAAAATTTCGTCAGGAACATAGCCCCTTCCTTCTCCTAATGTCTGAGGAGTTTGAATGCCTACACTAGTTAAATATTCTTGCGTAGTAGCGGCAATTTGAACAGGCTCAGAACTCCCCAGAACGAATATAGCAAGATATCCACCAATCACTGATCCTGCAATAAAAACTAAATTCCAAATTTGATTTTTCCAGTTGAATTCAAAAAAATCGCAATGACTTCCTGCCCCACCCATAGCGCACATGGTTCTAAGGTTTGCGGAAACTCCAAATTCTCCTCCAAACCATAGCAACAAAAACATGATCCCTACGATCACTAATCCGGAAATCGACCAATGCCAGGGTTGGCTTAAAAATTCTATTATACTCATTTTCTTTTCTTTATCGTTTGTTGGTTAGAATACGACTTATGCCGCTTCGATATGTTTTTCCAATAATTGGGTTAAATAAGCACTTGATTTCAGCCCAGATTCCCGCCATTGGACTTTTCCATTTTTGTAAATCATTAATGTAGGAACTCCACGTACTTGAAGTTCTTGTGCAAGTTTTCTGTTTTTGTCAACATCAATTTTGACCACTTTCACTTTATTACCAAGCGCACTAACTACCTCTGATAATACTGGGGTCATTACTTTACAAGGGCCACACCATTCTGCAAAAAAATCTACAAGAACAGGAGTGTTACTATTAATTAATTCTTTAAAAGAGATATTTTTATTCATGACTAAAATAATTTATTCTATTTAGAACATGTTGGGGATTTATCCTTCAGGCTGCAAATGTCCAACATGCTCTTATATTATTAAGTAAATTTGATGATACAAAGTAAATGCATATTCACGTATCGAACTGTAACACCCATCACAAAGCAAATTAAGATTTCACTTTTTCCAAGACCTTAACTTTCCCATTTGAAAAATCATAAACCCAAGCATGTACTTTTAAGTGCTGCCCATTTTGCAAAGCTTTCCGATAGACTGAACTCTGTTTTAGATTCTTGACTTGTTCCAAAACATTAAGTTCAACAACTCGATCAAAATATTTTTCTTCCTCCACTATCTCGTCTAATTCATTTTGGTTCAATCTGATTATATCTTTGATATGAGCCAGCCAATTATCTATCAGTCCATAGTTTTTATCGGACATGGCAGCTTTAACACCTCCGCAACCATAATGTCCATAAACGATAAGGTGTTCTACTTTTAAAACTTCTACTGCATATTGCAAAACAGATAGAAAATTCAAATCGGAGTGAGCTACAACATTAGCAATATTACGATGAATAAAAACTTCTCCTAATTCAGCACCGATGACTACGGAGGGAGAGACCCGGCTATCAGAACAACCGATTAATAATGCTTCCGGACTTTGTCCTTCGGTCAGTAAATCAAAATACTCCGGGTTGTCTTGAACTTGATCTTTTGCCCATTTTTTGTTGTAATCTAGAAATTTATCTATGATTGCTTGCATGACTTTT
>JBLHJZ010000153.1:0-9097 GCA_047619515.1 Saprospiraceae bacterium
AAAGCCATGGATAATGGCATGCGATTAGTTTTTGTTAGCCGTAGCGATTATCGGAACAAGCCTGGGCTAATATCAAAATATTCCCAAGTCTCGGATGATACCTATATAATACCCGAAGGGGGTACCAACAGCCTTGCATTAAAAGGGTGTGCAGAAATAGTAAGCCATTGTAATGTTGAAAAAAACATAGATTACTGGTGTGTGTCCTGTGGGACAGGTGGAACAGCTGCGGGTATGATTTCAGCACTAGGCAAAGATAAACACCTTATTGGTTTTTCAGCTTTGAAAGGTGACTTCATGAAAGAGGAAATTCGAAAATTAGTACAATCAGAAGGAGAGACTAAAAATAATTGGTCTGTCAATACCGATTTCCATTTTGGAGGATATGCTAAGTTTGACCCTATGCTAATTCAATTTATAAATGATTTTAAAAGAGAATTTGACATTCGATTGGATCCAATATACACAGGGAAGCTCTTATACGGTGTATTTGAACTGGTAAAAAAAGAGTTTTTCCCTAAAGGTGCAAATATAATGATTGTACATACTGGCGGTCTTCAGGGAATAGCGGGATTTAATGAACGGTTTGGCGATCTTATTCAGTAGTCACTTTATGGAAAGACTCTGGCTCATTTATTGAAATAATCGGTAATTCAACAAAGAAATCGGTACCTTCACCTATCACCGTTTTAAAATAAATCTCACCATTAATGGATTCTATAATGTTTTTGGAAATAGCTAAGCCCAAACCGGTACCTGAGCTTTTCGTTGTAAAATTAGGAACAAAGACTTTATCTTTTTTATCATCGGTGATTCCGATACCATTATCACTAACTTTGAGAGTTACTATATCTTTGGTATTAAAAACTGAAATTACTATTCGCCCTTTTCGATCATCAGGGATGGACTGTTGAGCATTTTTGACCAGATTGTTTAGTACCCGGATCAGGTGATTTTTATCAGCGTAAACGGTATAAGTTTCAGTGGGAAGATTCAGATTAATTTCAATGTCACTTTCTCCATCATGGAAAAGGTCATAGACAGAGAGTACTAGATTATTAAAGTCAATATTTTGATTTTCCGCTCGCGGCATTTTAGCAAAATTGCCAAATTCAGAAGCGATCTGCGCCAGGTTATCAATTTGTTCAATCAAGGTATTAGATACTCTTTTGAGTAGAGGTTCAATATTTTCAGGATTGGATTTATAGGCATGTTGCAAATATTGAATACTCAACTTCATCGGTGTCAGTGGATTTTTAATCTCATGAGCCACTTGTTTAGCCATTTCGCGCCAGGCGCTTTCCCGTTCTGATTGAGCAAGCCGATCCGCACTATCTTCCAGTTTGCGGATCATCTTATTATATTCCCCGATCAGCGTACCGATCTCATCCATAGACTTCCATTCCAAAGGTTGATTACGAATGCCAAGTTTTAGTTGTTTTAGTTTATCGCCAATAGCTGCAATTGGTTTGGTAATTGAATTTGCTACAAAAATAGCCAAACCTCCGGCTATCAGTAGCAGGAATACATAGACGTTAAGCAAAGTACTCATAAATACGGTCACATCACTTCGAAGGTTTTTCGTCTCAGAATAGTAAGGTAGACCAAGGTAGCCGATTGTTTTATCTTTTATTCTCAATGGAACATAAGATGTCTTGTAAATAAGACTGCCCATCATTGCTTTCTCTTGAGTATAGGAATTGATACCTTGATTGCTCAGCGCTTTGAAGGCAATAGATGACATTTGCCTTGAAACAATCCCTTTATTAAAAACATCATCCTCAGAGGAAGCTGCCAGTTCACCATTCAAATCAAACAGATTTACATCCAGTCTGTGTATTTTCGACATTGGGGTGACAATATCCAGATTCGCAAGGTTTTCTTTTGTAGGAATGAAGTTGTTGATACTGCCTTTTAATATAAAGGAGATTTTGTATAAAGCAGCCCCCTGAATTGAACTGGTTTTTCTTTCCAATCTTTTTATATGGTATTCAAGGGAGGAATTATTAAAAAACCAAACCGTTACTACTCCAATAAATAGAAAAGAAACTAAAATCATCCCGATGACAGAAAATTGAATCCAGTTTCTTAGAGAAGGTTTTCTAGTGAGGAAAAAATTAATGGAATCTGGCAAAATCTTTTTAAAATAGTCTGCTACTCCAAAGATTAAAACAAAGATTAAAAGGATGGAGAAAATATACGAAAATAATGAAATTGCTTTTTTTAAATGATCCTGGGTCTCTTTTCCAATAACCACTACTATATTATCCGCTGCGCTATAGATTAATTCAGAACGGTTGCCTGCCATTTCTTCTTTGAAAGATCCTTCTTCAGGAAGATCGGGAATAGTCAGTGAATTGCCATAAGTCTTTCCTTCGTAATCTATTCTACGCTTGTTTTTATACACCGCATAATCATACTTGTTTAGTTTATCAAGATTTTTGTAAGGCTTATCATTTAATAATTCGGTATATACTTTTGACTGTTCTCTGCGCTGTCTTTGAAATTCCAATACCAATGATACGGGATAATCCTTGTCGCCATTCATAGGAACCATTACTTCCAATAGGTAAGAAGATTTGCCCAGATCGTTGAACCAGTGCTTTACACCTGTGACAGAGGTTTCGTCCGAAGATTTTATTTTTAGGGCTATATCATCCTTTTCTGTATCTTGATTTTTGATAATGGCTTCATTGTTTTTATTGAAACCACTGACTTTGTAAGTATAATTGTAAAAAAGATAATTATCGGTTATAAATAAAGGATCAATTTTTTTACGTAAAAGATTTTCATCAATTTTAAAGGAGTGGAGCGGTAAATCTGATTCCAGCAGACTCTCTGATAATATCTTTGTTCTTAGTTTGTCTAAAGACTTTTCAGCAATCAAATCTTTTGGATCTGTAAGCTCTTTGGCATAAGCCTTTCTGATCATACCATCCTTGAACCCATTGTATCTAAAAAGCAGGATTGAAGGGAAGGCCGCTAAAATGACTAACCAAATCAGCAGCCAGGTAAAATTAGCGCCATTATTATCTATAAAAACATCAAATACCAGCACAAAGAAAAAGGCAATAACCATTAAATATACCGGACTGATCACAAAATCAATGAATACTAAAAAAGGCAGGCAGGCCAAGGCTGCAAGCCCGATTGCCATTAATCGTTGATTGTGGTTTAAGCCTATTTTTTTAATAGTCATCATCATCCGATGACTGAAAAGGAACATGGCAACAAGTAAGACGATAAGCCCTGTAACGGCTAGTATGCTATTAGCTCCTAACTCGAAAACATTATCAAAATCAAAATTCAGAGAGGTATTAAATACTAATGTTTTAAAAACTGCGGTAAGTATCAAAATAGCTCCAAAAATCGCCAAATAATTTAAAGCGGTCACCCTGAATTTAGTGCCGGTACTCAGATCCTTAGAAGGGCGTACCGGAAATTCACTATGAAAAAAGGCCATTACCCAAAATAATAAGCCAATATTGATCAGCAGATCACCTAAAGAACTACTCAGGGTCGTGTCAAAATTTTTGGTAAAAAGGGAAAGTTTTTCAAATTTGATACTAAAACCTACAAGATAGGTTAATAGTCGTAGCCCGAAAACGGTACAAATAAAAAAAGCAGCTCCTTGCCAAACCAGTCTTTTTTGAATTAAATGCCGGGCAAATTTATGAAAGAAGGAGACGATAGCCATCAAAGCCAGCAAGTAGAGCCATAGGCTGGTTTGCTGTACTTCAATATCTATCACGGTGCCCGTGTTTTGGAGATAACAAAGTGTTTTTCCGGATTCCGAAACAATCGGATAGTCTCCGGTTTCTGTGAGCGTTAGGTTTGATGGAATATGCTCGCCAACATTAAAGCTTTCTTTTAAGTAGGAACTCTCGATATCAAACTGATATTGTATGGGGATTAATGCAGTAATCGTGTAATTTCCAAAATTACTGTTCTTGTAGGATTGGCCGATCAGTTCATAATATCCATTCTGTAGTTTCTTAAATTCATGATACCTTTCGACTCCAATTGGAGATCGATCTTTTGCTGTTGGTAAAATGATATTATTCGTCCAAAAAACCAGTGAATCATTTTTATGAATAGTTATAGCGTAGTCTTTTTCAGAAAGTTGTTTTAGAAACGTAAAATCCTGGCCCTGGATCGAAACATCTTTATCAGGAGTGCCAAGCTGACGATTGATAAAGGCTTTATTTTCAAAAAAAGTTTCTACTTCTGCCTCCTGTAGGTGAAGGTGATTGTTGATCAGTTCGGCATAAGAGTTAATATTAGTCTTTGTACTAAAACCAAAGTCATAGATCAAGGCGATGATCAGGAGAGCAGCAGCAATTATTAAATGAAGAAAAAGCTTTTTTGTCATAAGTTTGTTCAACAACTTTTGTGTTCTGGCTTTCAAATACCTGATAAATATAATTTATAAAGCATTTATACGGTACTAAGTTAATCTTATGAGTCACAAATTTTAATCCAAAACTAATCAAAACAAGGTTTAAGTCTTCGTTCCGGCAATAAGAATTGCTTGAAAACAGGATAAAGGCCTATTGAAACGATGATTAGAGTCATAAAGATCAGAATTTTAATGACTTACAAATTATAAAATAAATAAATAATAAGCATTATTTTTATTAAATGCAGAGATTTTTTCTTTTTGATAGGAACTTAAAATTATTAAAGTAAATTTACCTTTAGTATAATATTGAAAACTGCTCTATCGCGGATCCTTTTCTGATATTTTATCAGGTAGAGGAGACGAGGAAAGTCCGGACAACGTAGAGCAACCACACCATCTAACGGATGGGACTCCGATCTTGTATCGGGGGACAGAAAGTGTCGCAGAAAATAACCGCCCTGAGCGTAGTCGAGGGGTAAGGGTGAAAACGTGTGGTAAGAGCGCACGATCCTGACAAGCAATTGGCAGGATGGATAAACCTTGTGGGTTGAAATGTCATGTACATCTCGATTCCCCTTTGCTTGTCGACTTTGTCTTCAGGCAAAAAGGGGAGCTGGGTCGTTCGCTCAGTCTTACCCCTCGAGCAATCGGGGGGTTTTGTCGGGAGGGGTAGGCAGATAGATCCCGATAGTGATGTCGGGACTAGATAAATGATAGAGGCTTTGTCTTTAGGTCTGGCGCGAGTTTTGACGAACGCTATAACTAAGGTCAGAGATACAGAATCCGGCTTATAGGTTTTTAATATTATACTTTTTTTAAAATGTAATCCTGTGAAGTATTTATTGCTATTATTATTGCTTTCCCCTTTTTGCCCGAAAAGTTACGCTCAATCGGGATGTACAGACCCACAAGCGCTTAATTATGACTCGGGTGCTGTCACCAACGATGGTTCCTGCTCCTATGGGCTTACAGAATATACTTTGACGGAAATCACTTTACTCCCGGATGAATTATTGGAATGTTCCGGTGTGGAGTCTGTCAATTCAGGTCTTTGGATTCATAACGATGCAGGGAATGAAGATAAAATCTACCGGATTGATTCGGTCAGTGGGCAGATACTCCAATCTGTGACCATAGCTACAGCGGATAATATTGATTGGGAAGATATTACAGAAGATGAGGATCATATTTATATTGGTGATTTTGGTAATAATGCTGGTAATAGAACGGATCTAAGGATTTACAGAATAAATAAAACAGACTTGGTGAATAATATAATCAATGCCGAGCTTATTGAATTCTCCTATAGCGATCAAATCGATTTTTCGGAAAATATTAATAATAACAATTTTGATTGTGAAGCTTTCATTTTCTATAATGATAGCTTACACCTTTTTACAAAAAACTGGGTGGATAATCAGACCCGGCATTATGTACTTTCTGCCGAACCAGGAAATCACTCAGCTCAGCTGGTAGAAACTTTTAATGTCTTTGGTTTGATTACCGGAGCGGATATTTCGGATAATAACGAGGTTGTCTTGATTGGGTACACTCAGATTGGGATAAATTTTATATGGCTATTGTTTGATTTTCAGGGCAGTTCATTTTTTTCTGGAAATAAAAGAAGTATTTCATTAGGTACAGGACTGACAAATAGCCAAACGGAAGGAATAACGTTTAAAGAGGATGGATATGGGTACATTTGCTCCGAACGGTTTAATACCTTGCCACAGAAATTATTATCTTTTTCTATCAAGCAATGGGTAGACAACCCAACAGGTATTCAGGCGTTGGATGAGACTTACCAGGTATCCGTTTTTCCTAATCCATTTCAGAATTTTTTACAAATTGAAATTTCCAGGTCGGTGGAGAATTGGTGGTTTTATGAAGCAAATGGAAGGATCATTAGCGCCAATAATGCCCAGGAAGGAGAATTGTCGGTAAAAATAAGTACAGAAAATTTGCCTGCCGGGATTTATTATTTCAAGGTAGAAAAAGCGAATAGGTCGAAGGTCGTCCAAATAGTTAAATATTAGGTATGGTACTTCGACTTCTTTCTTCAAGGATTTTCATTCCAGATGAGTCATGCGAATCGCTAGTTCAAATCCGAAGCAAGAAGATAGATACAGATGGAGTACCTATTCCATGCGTAAGGCATGCCTAAAGAGATTTCTTTGTCCCATCGGGACTTTATCTTGGATAGCCCCGATAAATAAACCAGGGCTGAGTGCCGTTAGGTACTCAATATCAGAATGCTACTGGATTTAACCCATGATTTATCGTCGGTATAAAACAAAAAAGGTATTCCGAAAAACGGAATACCTTTTTTATACTATTCTTCAAAACCAGTTTTTACTGACTATCAGGATTGAAGGCAGCAAAATCAAATAATAGTGAAAATCGCAGTGTATTATCCAATGGATTTCTCTGGTTGGTAGTCGGTACCAGATAAGAGAAGTTTAACCCAAATACATTGTATTTCAAGCCGAGGCCAACCGTAAAATATTTACGATTACCTTTCGAAACATTCTCTGCATAATATCCTGCTCTTACGGCAAATTGCTTGTCATACCAATATTCGACACCTATAGAGTACATCAACTCTTTTATCTCCTCTGATCCACCTCCCGGAGCATCTCCAAAAGAACTTAAGACACCGGCAAACATTGATTGTTCTTTATAATCGGGTACATCATTATTATCCTCATCACAATCTGCAGCATCGCCCAGGCAAGGTGTTGGTACTAAGAGTTTATTGATATCCGCAGCGATTGTAAAAGTATTAAATTCATCAAAATCAAATTTCCAGGCCGCTCCAATTCCGAGGTTTGCAGGAATATAATCTTTATTGATAGATTTTGTATAAGAAATTTTTGACCCTAGGTTAGTGATAGCACCTGCAACGGTAAGGTTGGACGTACCACTTTGAAGTTTAATAGGCGTCATATAAGTAAGCGAAAAATCTGCTGCACCAGCTATACCCGGTGTGATTTCAATATCTCCTATGGTCTGGCCAGCAGCCAGATTAGAATAAATGAATTTTGGCGTTATTGCTACAGCAAGCTTGTCTGAAAGCTTTCTGGCATAAGCAATGGCAAGCTCAAACTCATTTGGCCGACCCGTTCCTAATGGCTGTCCGTTGTCATCAGTAAACGAAATGGTACCTAAAGAGAAATAGCGTAAACTGGCGCCAATGGTTTGATTAGCATCAATTTTTTTGTAGCCGGTAAGATAAGCCAAGTATACATCCTGAAGGCCCAGATTTCTTAGCCAGGGGGTGTACGTGGCGGATACTGCTACATCATTTTCGGCAAAAGCCAGTTTTGATGCATTAAAGTGCATGGCATTAGGATCTGCAGAGATTGCTAACCCTACATCGCCCATAGCTCCTGATCGGGCGTCAGCTACAATCCTTAAAAATGGAACAGCTGTTACAATCGTATTAGTACATGGCTCACCATTTAGTTGTTCGTAGGTGCCACTTCCCGGAGGATTTTCTATACACTGGGCAATAGTATCAGTACTAAATCCAAGTGTAGTTATTAATACAAGTAAAGTAAAAATCAATTTCTTCATGATGTCAAATATCTTTTTTCGAATAAAAAATCCTGCAAATATAATGAAATGTTAAAGAAGATATTGCACGGATTCTTTTTTTAAGAACACATATTTAAATTAAAAAATCGTAAAAGCTGTCAAAGGTGGATTTCTTTCCTCTTTTAGCCACAATAATAGCTAAACAATTAAACAAATCAAGTTTAATACCAATCTATTTTTAGCCTAGATCTTAACGGTAGAAAACAGTAATTATCAAAGGTGATTTGTCAGGATTTTTTCAGGAAGGCAAACAATTCTAGAGATGCCTGTTATTCATGGTTTTGTATTTCGTTTTCTACAAACTAAAATGCAAAACCATGAATAATTATTGTCAGAATAGATTTTTTAAGAGTATTATTTCAGAATTACGAGCTTTTCAAAGTCTGACTCAGAAGTTTTAAGATCATCAGACCGGACTTTAATCTTATACAAATAAACGCCCTTAGCCAGCCTCCCACCATAATCATCCCTTCCGTCCCACTTGATACCACCAACTCTGCTACCATCTGTGTATAATTGTTCATCGATAGTTTTTACAATCTTTCCGCTGACAGTGAAAATCTGTATTTGTACTGCTAAACCCTGATCTTTGATATTATGCTCAAACTGGAAATTAGTAGAAGTCGTAAATGGATTTGGATAATTTAATACATAATCCAAGGCGATTTCTTCATTGGAGGCCACCACAAATTCAGTAAATCCTTCTCCTGAGTTATTGGAAACGTCCCAGGCTTTCACTTTGATGTTATGTATGCCTTCCGAAAGATTAAATAGAGGAAAACGAACCTCTCCTTTAGTATAGTCATCCAGTTCTGATTCGTAAAAGTCATTTAGGATGTAAGTTTCCTGGGTGTTTTCATCTAATAAACCGGTGAGGTCATGGCCAATACTATTTCCGACTACATTGATCCCATTATCATCAGACAATTTGACTACGAGGGTAGGGTTTGGACTAGTAATCCCTCCTAACGCAAAATCTTCATTATTCATAAAGACTTCCACCAGAGGGCCTTGATTATCCGCCAAGGCATTAGGGTCAGTACCTCCAATAACAAACTGGTCAAAATAGCCGCGAGCATCCGTATCTACACCATTATC
>JBLHJZ010000154.1:0-9073 GCA_047619515.1 Saprospiraceae bacterium
GTGTATCGGTTTATGGTGTATCGGCTTATGGTGTATCGGTTTATGGTGTATCGGTTTATGGTGTATCGGTTTATGGTGTATCGGTTTACGGTGTATCGGTTTATGGTGTATCGGTTTATGGTGTATCGGTTTATGGTGTATCGGTTTATGGTGTATCGGTTTATGGTGTATCGGTTTATGGTGTATCGGTTTATGGTGTATCGGTTTATGGTGTATCGGTTTATGGTGTATCGTTATGCCCTGCACCGTTATACCGTTATACCGTTATACCGTTATACCCTACACCTTTTTATACCCTTATACCCTGCACCGATCACCCTTTCTAGCTTTCAGCAAAAAAAGATTTCAAATTAGATGCTTGTCCGGGTTTCATGCGACCACACAATACGAGTCTCAATTCTCTGCGCCTGGCTGCACTTTCAAAAAGATTTTGTTCTTCCCGGGTTAAGGGAAGCAGCGCAGGTACTTTTATCGGCTTTTTAGTATCATCATTAATCGCTACGAAGGAGAAATATGCATGATTACATCTCCGGTTTTGGCCACCTTTAATATCTGCTGCAAACACTTCAACATACACTTCAACTGAGGTATTAAAAGCTCTTGTAACTGTAGCCTCTAAGGTAATCACATCACCTAAATGTATAGGATTTTGAAAAGAGACATGATCTACAGAGGCGGTGACCACATAGGCCTCACAATGCTTTCCTGCACAAATACCGGCTGCAATATCCATCCACCTCATCAGATTACCTCCCATTAAATTTCCGATGGGGTTGGTATCATTCGGCATAATCATCTCCGCCATGATCGTATGCGATTCGCTTACTTTTTTATCCTTCATATTAGTCTTGTCTTTTATGTTGGTAAAAGTAAACTTATAGCTGATGAAAAGGAAAAAAACTCGACTAATTTAGAACAAACGATTATTATTCAAAAATAGCAATCAAACTAAGGAATGAGGTATAAATAAATTGACAGAGTTTGGCGTAGGATTTTTTGTGCCTAATGAGTCAAAAAACGTAGGCACCCGTACGGGGGGCGAGGCTTTTTGAGGAAATTAGACGCAAAAAAGACAAGCCAAGAATGTAAAGTTATTTGTAACTCATTCCTAAGTGGAATAGACCTGGGTTGGCAAGATACTTCCGTTCCATTTCATACGGCTACTACGGTGCACCAGGGAGTTATAATGGGCTTACTTATTTTGGAAATAATAAAGATGGAACACCCAAAAACAAATGGAGTGTTCCTGGTCTTGAAAAGTATCATGGCCAGGATGTTAATCTGACAGAAGCACTGATACTGGAAGTTAAAAATGTTTTAGATACGGTGATTGGGAAAGACATTCCTTTCTATTTGTATATGTCTCATTATGCGGTTCATACTATTGTCAAATAACTTCCCTCCAATCACTCCTACTTAAAAAGGATTAACGCTACCCTTCGATTTCTGGCTTTGCCATAAGTTGTCTCATTGGCATTCGTTGGTTTAGTTTCGCCATAATGATAAACCTCAATTGTGCTTGGATCAGCTCCTCTCTCTATCAAATAGTCTCGTACTTTCAGTGCTCTTCGCTGGCTCAATTGAAAATTATAGGAAGGATTTCCTTCATTGTCAGTATGGCCTTCAATGACTAACTTATACTGTCGATTATTCATTAACAAAGTAGCTAACCTACTTAACATCGGATGATAACGGGGTTTGATATCATATTTGTCGGTATCAAATTCTACTATATCATCAGACATCTCTTCGCCACGAGAAAAACCAACGCCACTTAAATTATTTTCAGGACATCCATTGCCTGACCGGGTCCCTTTTACATAAGGGCAATCATCCTGCAAATCTGAAATACCATCTCCATCCGTATCCGGACAGCCATTAAATTCTTCAAGGCCTTTTATATACAAACATTTGTCAAAGCGATCAGCTACCCCATCACCATCACTATCAATACCAGGCATTTCCACTGGACAGCCATGGTTTTCAACTTTGCCTGGCAAACTTGGGCATACATCAATATTATCCCAGATTCCATCTGCGTCCTGGTCATTACAACCCTGAAATCGTGCCTCCCCAGACTCATAAGGACATAGATCATTTTCGTCCAAAATACCATCTTTGTCATAATCAGGCCCTAATATTGGGATTGACTTTCTCGCTCCGAGTTCTTCCGGACAACCATATAAGTCCGCTATACCGGGAACTTCAGGGCAATCGTCATTTCTGTCAAGTATGCCATCACCATCCGTATCAGCAATATTAGGAAACCAGGATTTTAACGGAATATTATAAATCATGGAAACCTCCATAGCACGACCCCCACTCCCAATTTGTCCTAATTTTGAGGTACTATAATCAAAACCAAATCCCAATGTCAATTTCCTTATCTTAACCCGGGCAGTAAATAAAACTGCATCCTTATATCTGCTGGCGACCCCTATAAAAAAGCCTGTGTTGTCGCTCATATGAAATCCTAGGTTCAATCCATAAATAAATTCTCTAGCACTCCCCTGCCCGGCAATCATCAATACCGGTTCTAGTCCAAAAGATTTATTCACCTGAAAATTAGCACTACCATGTAAAACTAATTTTCTGGGAAAGTCCATTATTTCTCCATTGAAGGAAGTAGCCTGAGGAGCATTCGCATGATAGATAGCAAGTCCTACTTCTCCCCTTACCGGCACGGTCACATCAGTATCAAAATGATAAGCCAGACCAACGTTAAGATCCGTCATTTTCATGGAGTTATTGATAAAACCTTCCTCTGTAAGCAGCGTTTCATCAAATCCAAATCCGGGGACATATTGATCATCAAAAGTCAAGTGTATAGGATCAATAGATATCTGGTTGAGGCCTATTTGAGCACCGATTGATAAAAAGTTATTTCCATCGCCTACCTCTTTCCGGTAGCCCGCAGCCAGTAGTGCATTCAATTTCTTGTATCCGGTAAGGCCAGCCTTGCTCTTATTGGTGATAAAGCCAAGTGCAAAGTTGCCAATTTTTGCATCTGCAAAAATGCCAGAATTCGAATAGGGTGCTTTTATAGATTGCCACTGCGATCTGTATATACCTCCAATACGAATAGCCTCCTGACCACTGCCAATTAAAGCGGGGTTCAGATATAAAGGATTTTGAAATATCTGTGTATAATGTCCATCCTGGGCATTTCCCGAAAACAAAAAAACCAAACAAAAAAACAGGGTATTTATCGCTTTCATTATACAATTTAAGTTTGTTGATATTCGTCCTTCCAGTTTTGATAATTCATTTAATTAAATTTTAAAATGTGAGACGGGTAAGACGAATTGGTATGCTATCTGATAATGGAAACATGACCTGATTTTACTTCTTGTTCTCCAGTAATCAATGTTGCTTTGACCAAATAAGTATAAGTACAATTCAAAACTGCTTTGCCTTTAAAATAGCCATCCCAGCCTTCATTCTGTGTATGAGATTCAAAAACCAATTGGCCCCATTGGTTAAAAACGCAAAACTCAAGTCCTTCGATTCCCTCTCCTCTTACATATAATATGTCATTTTTACCGTCGCCATTTGGCGTAAAGGCACTAGGGACATAAATTACTGGATTACCATTACCCTCGCTAAACAAGATCAGGTTTTCTTTGTCGAGTATATCTACGCATCCTTTTCCATTATCGGCAATAAGGCTTACGGAATAGGTTCCAGGGCCTGAGTACAAATGGCTGGGAGCCGATAAAGCTGAATAATTTTCATCGCCAGAAGCAAGGTCACCGAAGTCCCAGGAATATTCGATATCAGTATAATTGTTTAGCGTCGCATTGAAATTAACCAGGTTATTTCCTTCAAAAAGATAAATCTCATCTGCTACAAGATCTTCGATTATAAAATCCTGGATTTGGATATCTATTAGATTAGATTCTACGGTGTTCAAGCCTTCCATAGCTTTCACCATAATGGAAACACTTCCGGTAGGCAGACTGGTGGTGGAGAAAAAAACGGATGACCCGGATTGTGCTATTTCCCCATTTATATAAAATGCATAAGTATCAAAAGTATCTGGTGAAGCTTCCATTTCAAAAAGCATCCCCTGACAAAAAAAACCTCCATTAGGTATTCCTTGGGGGCTTATCATTTGTAGACCAACATACCCTCTGTCTGAACCTATAATTTTCCGAATCAGATTATTATAGGCATCTGTTATATAGATTTCGCCGGTCTGTGCCCAATAATAAAGACTGGTAGCTGCATTGAATTCTGCATCCGTACCATATCCATCTATTGCTCCTGTTACACCAGAATTTCCAACATAAGTTGTTACTTCATAAATGGCTGGCAAAGATCCGCTTGGGATTAGTTTTCGAATAACATGATTATAACCGTCACCAACGTAAATATTCCCTAAGGCGTCTACGGTGAGATCCCAGGGAAAATTGAATTTTGAACTACCGGGCGGGCCATCCAAATGCCCTATTTCGCCCATTCCTGCAACAGTTGATACCACTCCAAGTGGAGTAATTCTTCTTATCGAATGATTCCATTCGTCGGCTAAGAGAATATCTCCATTGATGTCCAGGGTCAAACCATAAGGTCGGTAAAACAAAGAATTAGAGCCATTGCCATCAATATATCCAGGAGAATTGGGAACACCTGCAAGCGTAGTGACATTTCCAGAAGGGGATATTTTACGAATAATATGAGTCAGGTGATCGGCAACGTAAAGATTTCCATTTTCATCCATTTCCAATCCGGTAGGATTCCCAAAGGTAGCATTAGTGCTTGAGCCATTAGCAGAACCAAAATCTCCTGAGCCTGCAAATGTAGTTACCTCGCCTTCGGGGGATATTTTTCTAATCAGATTATTTTGGGTATCGGCGACATAAATATTGCCATCCTTTCCAACACAAATCCCCCAGGGTTGATTGAAAGTGGCATTGGTTCCATTACCATCCTGTCTTCCGGCAATACCGGAGCCCGCCAATGTACTTACAAAACCATCTTGAGTATATTTCCGAATTTTATGCCCGAAACGATCTACCACATATACATTTCCAACCTCATCCATAGCTATACCATGGGGATTGTCAAAGGTAGCTTCCAAAGCTGGGCCATCAGCTGATCCCACGGTTTCGACAATTCCTGCAATAGTGACCACTTCCTGCCCATAAATAAATGAGTAGCTACAAATCAAGGCCAGTATCAGCAATTTTCTCATAAATCACATTGGAGGGTTAAAATAAAAACTAATCTTGAAGTTGAAATTCTTTTGATTCTAAAACAACATTTTCTAATTGAGGAATATATATTTCTTCCTCCACTTCATTTCTTATAGCTTTTGCATATCTAATTGAAATAATATTCCAGTTGTATTTTTTATCTGCAATAGCTTTCAAATTTTCGCTAATAGAATAAAGAGGATATTCCTTTATATGAGTCAATATATGAGCCAGTTCTTTTGCATTCCCAAAAAATATTGCTTGATTGTCCGTTGTCACCCTGTTAAATATTGCGTCAAAAGAAATGATTGGAAGTTTTAAATACATCGCTTCTACCAAAGAAGGATTTGTACCCCCGGCACTATGCCCATGAACATATATATAAGCATTTGATCTCAAGACGTCGAGGATCTCCGTTTTGTATATCGGATCCAATAAATAAAGATGTTCAAACTGATTATAATACGCTCTAAGCTTTTTACCATATTTACTGGAATCCCAGTTTCCAACTAAGACAAAATTTAAATCTGCCTTTTTTGAAAAAGCATCAAGAATAGTATGGATATGATTTTCAGGTTCTATTCTCGCAACTTTAAAAGCGTAATCGTCATCAAGGAAAGGAAATTGAATACGAGATCCCTCATTTATTTTCCTTTTTTGAGTATGATCAGCACCATATTCAATCAAGCGGCTATCCCTGCTGTAACGGATTTTTACATATTCTTTTAGAATTCGATTATCGGTGATTATTTCATCAGCATATCTGCAAACCATTTTTTCACTGAAAAGCAGAAAAGTCTTGGCAAATCTGTTCCATTTTGGACGCCGCCACTCTAAACCATCGATGTTTACTATGAATTTCTTTTTCGTAAAAAGCTTTAAGATAGGAATAAAAATCCCAGCCGATACACCAAGGATTAAAAGATACTGATTATATCTTAAGGCATCAAGCATCGACCACAAATCATAAAATACGCTTTGATATCCATTGGCTTGAAGGGGGATATACTTAATCTTAGCCCCATTCCAGGTAGAGACTCTTTCTTGCTCTTTATAAGCAGCCTTGCTACTATAAATAGTCATATCAAATTGATCATTGAGGTTTAAAACCAAATGATGAACTAAAGTCTCAAATCCTCCATACTTAGCTGGCACCCCTACGGAACCAATAATTCCTAGTTTTTCTAAATTCACATTTCCCATTTTACTCCACTTAAATTGGGGGAAGTTTTTATATTTGTTTCAATAAAGGGGGGAATAAAAGCCCCCATGTTGTTTCTTCAATATCACTCCTTCCAGAATGATAAAATGAAAAAGCATTAGCGGTAGAAAACAATAAAAGAGAGTTTCACAAATTGATCAATTTCTTCACTGCCTCCCAGGGCATTTAAAAACGATTTGGTTTAATAAGAGATTAGGTAAAACACGTAAAAAACAATTCGTGCGCTTATTCAGTAGTATTCAAAATAAGTGCCATCTAATTTCAATAGGGAGACTATTAGATGATAGGTTTATAAAAGAATGGCTCCTTCTAATTAGAGATATTGTAAATTATGGAAAGTTCAAAGGTATTATACCCTGAAATTGAGTTATTTGTATTGGAAATGTTAGCATCTATACTGAGTCCAAAAGAAAATTTATCGATTTCCACTTGAGTTAAAAAACAATATAAGCCTCTAAAATCATTGGCTGCTCCAAACTTCAATCTACTATTATCTTTCAATTTGAACCCTAAGTTTAAACCGGCCTTCATTTCTGTTTCTACATCTTGCGTAAAAATAAAAAGAGGCTCAAAACCCCAAGAATCATTGACATGAATAAAGGCTTTAGTATGAAAAATCGTTTTCATGGGAAGAATCACCGCTTCTTTATTAAAGACTCGCCCCGGTGTTTTAATATGAATGATAGATAGTCCTATTTGACCATCTATTTTCAATTTAGTTTTCAATTCAAAATCTAAAGCCAAACCAATATTAATATCCGGTTGTATCAGATTTGTACTTTCAAATCCCTCTCCGGTACGGAGACTGCTATCATAGCCAAACAAAGAATTGTATTGATTATCAAATTGTAATTTAACATAATCCACTTTCATTTGATAAAGTCCAAACTGAGTTCCAACAGAAAGGTAATTATTTCCGGCACCTAATTTTTTACTCAATCCAGCGGCCAATAGAACGCTGGTTTTTTTAAACCCAATATCACCCGTTTTGCTTTGGTTCAAAACAAGACCATATTTAAAAGTATTTATTTTTGATTCGAAGAAGAGCCCGTAATCTTCATATGGAGCATCTTCCACTTTCCAATGAGTTCTGTATACTCCGCCTACCCTAGTCGTCACATCTGTTGATCCAATAAGAGCAGGATTCAAAAAAATACCACTTTGGAAAGGTTGAGAATATATCCCCTCTTGTCCTATGCTTATCAAATAACATAGTAAACACACTATTGACATTAATATTTTTCTCATTATTTTGAGTCCATGAATATTTTGGGGAGAATCTTTTTTTTAAAGATGATTATAATTTTTACAATAATATCACAAGCATTGGCTTGTTTTCAGAATCAAACATTATAAATCCTATGAAGTACAACATGTAATAAGCCTATCGAATAACAAATACTTTTCCGGTTCGCGATACATTTTCTCCAGTATTCATTTCCAGTATCAACAGATAGCTGTAAGTATCATTAGGTGCTGGATTGCCTCGAATATTCCCATCCCATCCTATGGATTGATCATTAGATTGAAAAACCAAACTCCCTTTTTGATTATAAACAAAAAACTGCTGTTTGCCAATTTCTTCCCCTCTCACGTAGAGCACATCATTTTCACCATCGCCATTTGGAGAAAAGGCATTAGGTACAAAAATGACAGGGCTAGCTTTCATTTCTTCTTCTCTGATAGTCAATGATTTTATATAGACAATCATGTCTGGCTTATGCATAGTTTCAGAGCACCCGGTAGTGTTATCTGTTACTTTTAAAGAAATTGAATAAACGCCAACTCCGCTAAATTTGTGTTTTGGGTCTTTTTTAGTAGAAAAGTTATCATCTCCTGAGTCAACATCTCCAAAATTCCACAAATAGCTATAATCTCCATCAACTAAAAGGTTAAGCTTGAATTTTACTTCTGGTTTATTTTCAAAAATTACTGTTTTATTAGCAGTAATTTCTTTGATCAGAGGCGCACCAATATTAACTATTAAGGCATTTGAATAAACATTCTGTTCATAGGTGGTTGCCATTATTTGGTAAGTCCCTCCTTCCGTTACCTCAAGTGTTTTTTCAGTAGCCCCTGGAATATCTTCTCCATTCCACATCCATTGTATGTCTCCATCATAAGCTGTAATTAAGGTAGCGGTTTCGATATAGCATTCATCATCACCAATTACATTTTCAAATTCGATAATTGGCGTTTCGATACTACAATATTGTTGTACATTGAGCGGTTCAGAAGTACCTGTACATCCGTTTGTGAACAATACATCGACTGTAATAATACTTGGCTCTTCAATAATTATCGAAGGAGCTGATACGCCAGTTGACCAAGTGCATAAAACTGCCTCATCTGTTGTCAAAATCACCGATGATTCTTGTGGCATGGGAAGTACACCATCCACCGCTATAACGGGAATAGGCGTTTCTAATACTGTAAAAGTAGACTCCTTGGACATAAAAGACCCTTGTGCGTTGATTCCGTGACAACTGATGGAATACGCCCCCGGAACCAAAGAACTTGTTTCGAAATCTGCACTTGCACTACTCTGAACAATTTGTCCATTAATTAAAAAAATGTAGGTATCAAAATTAAGCGGGAATGCACGGGCTTTACAAGCTTCATTTTCACAGATGACTCCTTGTTCATTATCTATGAT
>JBLHJZ010000155.1:0-9053 GCA_047619515.1 Saprospiraceae bacterium
AAACCTTTAATGCATTTCGACTAGTGAGCTCCGCAACTTTTTCCAGAGGTGTTTCTTTTACAGATGCTAATTTCTCTGCGATTGGGTGTATGTAAGCACTTTCATTTCTTTTTCCTCGAAATGGAGTTGGTGCCAGATAGGGCGCATCTGTTTCTAAGACCAGATAATCCAAGTCAACTTCTTTGACTACCGTATCTAATCCTGATTTTTTAAATGTTATTACGCCTCCTATACCCAGGTAGAATCCGAGATCAATAATTCTTTTGGCTTGTTCAAGACTTCCACCAAAGCAATGAAAAATCCCGCTAAGATTCCCGTCTTGTTCTTCTTCGACAATCTCTATGGTAAGATCCAATGAATCCCTTGAGTGAATTACAAAAGGAAGACCCAAATCTCTGGCCCAATTGATTTGGGTCCTAAAGGCTTCTTTTTGTGCGGCTATAAAAGTCTTGTCCCAGTACAAATCTATTCCTATCTCTCCTATCCCAACGAATTTCCGCTTTTGTAGCCACTCTTCTGCAATAGCCAATTCTTTTTTGAAATCAGCTTTTATCGAACATGGATGGACGCCCATCATCGAAAAGCAATCCTGAGGGTATTTGGCTTCCATGCCTAACATGGCATCTATCGACGTACTATCAATATTGGGAAGATAAAATCTTTTTATATCCAGTGCCCTTGCTTTTTCAAGCATTTCACTGCGATCATTATCAAACTGCTCGGCGTACAAGTGCGCATGTGTATCAATAAACTCCATCTTTCCTTTCAATCATTGTTTCAAAACAAATGTAGATATTTAGTTTTATAAAATTTATATCCACCATTACTTTCTTTTTCTTAAAGATGCGAAATGGATTAAGGCGGAGGGAGTGATTGTGTGAGTATAAGGTTTTAATGTTTGAGTAAGGCAGATGGGTTAGTGGATGAGAAGGTAGAAAAGGAGGAAAGGGGCGGGAACGGATTTTGGACTTACCTTTTGTACCTTTCCAGTCTTTATAATGTTCCTATTAAAAAATAAATCCTAATTTTGCCACTCAAACCTAAATACAAACTATGTCAAAGAAGTTCTACGTAGTGTGGGAGGGCAATAATGTCGGGGTATTTGATTCCTGGCCTCAGTGCCAATTGCAGATCAAAGGATATGCAAATGCGAAATACAAATCTTTCAAAACCAGAGAGGCTGCGGAGGCTGCTTATCATGGAAATTTCTCGGATCATATCGGTATTGCTTCGAAAGCTAAAAAACCTCAAATTAGTGATACCTCCCGAGCAGCTATTGTTTGGAAAAGTATTGCCGTAGATGCGGCTTGTAGCGGAAACCCGGGAGACATGGAATACAGGGGCGTGGATACCGCTACTGGTGATGAAATCTTTAAGATCGGGGTTTTTAAAAAAGGAACAAATAACGTCGGAGAGTTTCTGGCTTTAGTACATGGCTTGGCTTATCTGCAACAAATCAAAGCTTATGACCTGCCGATTTATACGGATTCCAAAACAGCGATAGCCTGGGTACGCAATAAAAAGGCAAAGACTAATCTTAAAAGGTCTGCGGTCAACGACAAGCTGTTTGTATTGATCGAAAGAGGCGAAAAGTGGCTAAAAATGAATACCTGGAAGAATCCTATCATTAAATGGAAGACGGAAGAATGGGGAGAGATACCGGCGGATTTTGGGAGGAAGTAGCAGCGAAGCTGCTAAGTGATAGTTCACCTTCGGTGAAAGTGATAGTCCGATTTTCAATCGGAAGTGATAGATTGCCTTTGGCAATAGTAAGGTAAAGGCATTTGTCTAGCACTTACGTTCAATCAAGACTCGAAATTCTGTATAAGAAATAACTCGAAATTTTAATTTTTAGCAGGGTCCCACTGGCCGCAGGCCCTATCACTATTCCGAAGGAATCTATCACTTTCACCGCAGGTGAACTATCACTATTCGATTCCTGAGCGAAGCAAAGGATCGAATCTATCCCTCAACAGCTCCGCTGCTACTTAATCCTAGCGAACTTCATTCTATAATCCACATCGACATTCCCTTTTTTAATATTTTCCAACCGTCGTTTTAATAATCTGCGCTTGAGTGGTTTCAGGTGTTCTGTAAAAAGGATTCCGTCAATGTGATCATATTCATGCTGGATGACTCTTGCATTGAGTCCTGTGAAAACTTCGGTTTTTTCTTCAAAATTTTCATCGAAATATTTTAACCTGACCTGTGGAGGGCGACTCACATCTCCGCGAGCATCAGGAATACTTAGACACCCTTCCTCATAATCCCAAGGGTCACCACCTTCTTCGATCTTCTGCGCATTTATAAAGACCTTTTTAAGGCCGTCTGCTTCCTTTCCTTCGTCCATCACCTGGATCGTATCGACCATAAAAAGCCGAATAGCCTTCCCTATCTGAGGAGCGGCTAAGCCTACGCCATGAGCAGCGTACATGGTTTCCCACATATTCTCAATCAAAACTTCTAAGCCTTCGTAATCCTTACTGACTGGCTTTCCTACTTTCTTGAGTACCGGCTGGCCTAGGGCGTAAATTGGTAAAATCATGTTAATTAAATAGCTGTTGGTTATTGCCCTTTACCTACTGATTGGTTTAAGGAAATAGCAAAACTAACAGTGTTAAAAATTTCTCTTAGATTCCATATATTCCTGCAAAATCAGAATGGCCGCTACTTTATCGACCAAAGATTTATCTTGTCGCTTTTTCTTTTTGGCACCGCTTTGCAGAATGATCTTTTTTGCATCTACGGAAGTGAAACGTTCATCTTGTGTTTCAACCAAAATTCCTGGAAAAAGTTCTTTAAACTTCTTAATAAATGCCTCCACTTTATCTGCGATCTGAGCGGGATTGCCATCCAGATGCATTGGCATCCCTACCACCAGCGTTTCTACTTCCTCTTCGGCAATATACTTTTTTAAAAAACCGAAAAGCCCTTCCGTTGGGACGGTATCCAAGCCACCGGCGATAATTTGAAGGGGGTCGGAAACTGCCACTCCTACCCTTCGGGTTCCGTAATCTATTGCTAATATTCTTGCCACGGCGCAAAGATAGGAAATTCGTAGATTAGGAGATAAGGCTTAGACATTAGTTTTGTAAAAACCATTCCAGCTTAAGCGATTAATGAGTATCAGGCAGACACATTAATCAAAAATAAGTCCACCCACAAGTGAAACTAAACAAGTAGTTCAAATCGATGACTTACCAAATGGTGTTTACTTCATTTCTGTTGAGATAGAAAATAATTCTGGCTATGCTGGTAAGTTCGTTAAATTGGAATGATGAATTGAACCCCCTTGAATTGAAGAAAGGCAGGTGAGGAAGAGAAATTAGTGCTAAGCTACACGATTATCTAAGCTAGCTATAAAAAAGTAATCCCCCTTCACACTTTAGCGAAGGAGGACTATCCCAAAACCGTTTTAAAATAAATCTCTAAACAGTTACCATTAATATAATTACCCAAATTCTTTATTCGAAATAAGGCGCAAAAAAGCACGTCCTTGACGATCAAGGTTCAATCCACTTATCACACTCACATGATCCAATAAAATTTTCAATCTTTTTGCTAAGTCAGACAGATAAACTTACCCA
Organism: Saprospiraceae bacterium; assembly: GCA_047619515.1. Taxonomy (GTDB): domain Bacteria; phylum Bacteroidota; class Bacteroidia; order Chitinophagales; family Saprospiraceae; genus JAHDHW01. Next base: position 3,588 of record JBLHJZ010000155.1, read on the forward strand.
CCGGTAATAACCAGTGTCAAATTCAATAGACTTAAATGACGAGAATAGACGTAGAGGAACTACGAATAAAATAATACTACTTTCCAGAAAAGAGGGACTTAAAGTATGGAATTTATTTTTAGAAAAGCTGGTTGATAATGTTCACGTAAAAAGAAATCCTCTCTGTTCTTATAATAGGGAAAGTGGATTATCTCATCATATAATTTGATGTTTTGTCGGTAATGGAATTATAATCTGTCTTTGTTCTGTGCGATGATTAAATCACCACGCATTGCAAATATACGGTATATAAACCTAGCCCTTATACCCCAAAAATGGTATTTTAAGTATATATAATTAACAAATTATATTATAGTAAATGTCAATTCATTAATACATCCTCTAAACCTTTGATTAAATAATCATAAAATACTGATTACCAACCCTTTATAAATAAAAAAAGCTATCTTTAGTAGCTCGGGCATTTTTACTTCTTCTTTTGCATAAGGGTAAATTTTATATCTAAAAAGAAAGAAATTGATGTTTTTTTTACCATTCAGATCAGATTCACTAATAACTCGACTTTTATGGAGACAATTATCAATTCAATGTTGCTTGTATCTCGTTTTATAAAGAAGTTTTTTAAGAATGGCTGCTTGATGCGAAAAATTCAGATTCAGGGTTCTCACAAAGCATTTTTTTCAGTGCATCCTTTCGGCTGGACTTAAAAAAATGTGCCGGGAGGTTCCTGAATATGGATTTTGTAGCCAAGTGAGCTATTTTTAAACAACTTCTAAACGCTTTCTAATAAAAAAAGCGCTTTCTATAAAATAGAAAGCGCTTTAAAAAAGGATAATTATTTATTCGGAGATTTATCTCTTAATAAACTTTTTAGTCATCACCTTATCGTCTAGCTCAATAGAGATAAGATAAGTACCAGCAATAAAACTTTCGACTGATAGCTCAGTTCTGTTTACTCCTTTTGCAACTGTTTCAACTTCACTGTGAACTACTCTTCCAAGAATATCAAATACCCGGATAGTAGCTTTTTGTTCAATCGAAGCATTGAATAATACGTTTAATTTATCATCCACTGGGTTTGGATTGATTTCAAAAAGGTTTTCCGTAAAACCCGAGTTTCCTGATGAAATCAAGCCATTATTATTACCGCCTCCAAAAGATAGTGGTCCTTTAAACCAAGCTAAAGTAACCGCTGTAGCAATATTACCACAATCATCAACAGCGATCCATGTACGCACAAGGTCATATCCATATCCATTACCACAATCATCAGGACCAGTAGGACCAGTATTGAATACATCTTCGAAAGTGATCGTTACATCATCGTCACAATTATCTTCTGCAATAGCATCCGGGATATCACTTACATCATCACCATCAACACAATAGAAGGTAAGATCATTAGGTACAAAAGTGAATTCTGGAGCTTGTGTATCTTCAAAAGTGATCGTTTGAGAAGCAGTAGTTGTATTACCACAGTCATCTGAGGCAGTCCAGGTTCGGGTACTATTTCCAATACAAATTTTCACAAACAATTGCGCTCGTAATTCTCCACTAGGAACAGTCTCTGTATGAATATTTACATAGTAATTGCCATCTTCCAATTCTGCTGCCTGAGCCGCATCCAAGTCAACCATGAATGAATAGCTTCCTGATGTAGTGCCTGTTGTAATTGGTAAAGGGAATACTACTCCGCCATTTGATCCATCCGGAGCTTGGTGGATATGAGATGCCGTAGTATTTCCGGATAAACCTTCGTAGCTAACATCGATAGTCAATTTACCCGTCCCAGGATTATAGCTTCCACTAACAGTTCCACTTCCAGCTGACCCATTAGGAGGTACTTCCTGTCCTCCGCTTAGTCCGCCTTCAACTGAAAGAATTGTTTCATCTTCAAAAGTAATACTCGCGTCACCACAATTATCTTCAGCTGTTGGTGTACCAAATACCACATCGTCCAAACATTCTACTGTTGCATCAACAGGTACAAAAGTAAATACCGGATCTGTTGTATCAACGACTGAAAAAGTTGCAGGATCAGTAGCCACTGAATTACCACAGCCATCATCAGCGATGAATACAACCGTTACAGAACCTGTGTTTCCACAGTCATCACTTAATTCAGGATTAGTAGGGTCTGTAGTCCAATTGACATTCCCACATTGATCTGTAGCCATAGCTCCTCCGTTATTCGCAAGCCAGGCAGCAAAAGCAGCATCAAAATCTGTATCACATTCAACGCTCATATCCGAGGGCTGTTGAGACAAATCCGGTGGCAAAGGATCCAGTACATTAAAGGTAGCAGAAGCAGAAGTTTTGTTTCCACAATTATCTGTTACTATAAAAGTTACAGTCTGTGAACCACAGGTTCCATTCCATTGTGGATTAGCAGGAGATGCTTGCCAGTTCACATTACCACCTGAACAACCGTCAGAAGCCACAGCTCCTCCACGGTTTTGCACCCAATTGGTCAGGTTCATCTGAGTCATAGCATTACAAACCTCATAGTGATCCTGAGGGTTAGTAGTAATATTCGGCGCTTCCGTATCTACTACTACATAGACACCAGTACAGAAGGAAGTACGACCGCAATTATCAGTAGCTCTGAAAGTCACGGTGTTGTAACCATTATTGACACAAGTATTAATATTATTCGAATTGAAATTATTAAATACGGTCAATGGAATAGCACAAGAAGTAGTCGCAGTCACTGAAGCAATCCAAGCCTGGATTACTGCAATCGTTCCACCTTCTCCGCCGAAATCTTCACAGTTGAGTACCAACCAATTGTCGCCAGGACAATTTTGAAAGACAGGAGGACCGTTTGCTACGGTAAAGTCTTGTGTGTCTGTAGCCGTTCTTCCACAATCATCCGTGACGGTATAAGTGTAACGGTAAATCGTGTTATTGCAATCTACTGGGCCAAAAACCTGAGGACCCGCAACGGTAACCGTTGAACCAATACCACAGCTAGTCACTACCACTGCATTATCCGGATTTGGAGTAATCCCCGCCAAACAAGAACAAGTAATATCAACCGGAGCAGTTACCACTGGACCAGCATTTGCAGCTTCCGTAAAAGTACGGGTAGCTTCCACTACTCTACCGCAGACATCAATCAAGCGATAAGTATAAATATATTGAGCTCCCGGGCATCCTTCCGTACCTACTACTTCAGGAGCAGTGATATATAGATTATAATCTGCACAGGAATTCGTTACGGTAGCATCAGAAAGATCCACTGATATTTCATCCACACAGTTTACATCACCACCTGGTATCACTGTTACCACTGCAGGCGTATTATCTATAGTGATCACTCTTTCACAGCAACCAATATTTCCCTGGTCATCTACTGCTCTGTATACATAAGTGTAAGTCGTACCTGGACAACCTGGAACGCCATTTATATAAGCATTGGAAACCCACTGTCCTACAATAGCACCACAACCTGAGGAAGCAGTAGCCAATAGAGGATCAAGATCTACATCCGTAATACAAGCTGCCGTCTCATCAGGAGGACAGATAACCGTCACACAACCACTAGGATCAGGTGTACAGAGACCGCCGCCGCCGCCGCCACCTAAGGAGCAGGTAACTTCTACACGCGATACGTTAAATGCTGACTCCGTCCAGATTGGGAACGGGAAAGTAAATTGGATATTGGTCTGCATACCGGAACGCGTTAACGTAATCGGGAATCCAAATAAATTAGTATTAAAAGGACCAGTAGGACCATAAGAGTTACAACCATTACGAGATCCGTAGCAGCCCAGCACCTGTCCGGCAGTAACCGGGATATTCACCGCAATGCCCGTTGGACTATTATCACCTTGAATTAAAAATTCCGTATTATAATTTAAGGTTGTCCCCGGGAAAGCCGGAGGAGGTGTATTACCATTAAAAGTAACGATGGCTATACTTTGTGCACCTGCATTAAAAGTCGTAGGTACACGTACTTCGATAATTGTCATATCAACCGGTACGATAGTCCAAAAGCCCCTGGTCGCTCCACAAAAGCCAGTGACTTGCGGAGGAAGCGGAATCTGCTCAACCTGAGCTGAAGCAATACTCAGTGTCAATAAAAGAACTACCGTTAATAAGTGTTTAATTTTCTTCATAATTTAAGTTTTTATTTTTTTTAATCAGGGATAATTAACGCACCGTTGAAAGGTGGTTATTCCAAGCCTGTAATCCCCAACCACTTGTTTGTGAATTATTAATGTCAAGCGTAAGAATTAATTTGGAATTTGGAAAATCCACTTCCAGGGTAATCAGGTTGGACTTCTTATCCAGGTACTTTGCAGCCTGGTCAGCAATCTCTGCCGTCCAGTTAAAAGTAGAAAAATCAATTTCGTACTTTTCAACCAATGGGCTGTTCTGAGTCAGGGTTACTCCATTGTCTGAAGTTGAGGTGGCTACCGGAAAATTTTGCGCCAGTGAAGTACTCACTGCCAAAAGTCCAAAAATCATAAGCGAAAGAAAAATTTTGAGATTTTTTTTCATCATAAAAAATTTTAGTGTACATAAATGAGATTACAACTATAAACTATAGCACAACCTATAATCCACCTCTTTAAACAGAAAAGAAGTGAAAGATTAGCAGTGCTATTTATTCAAAATCAACAAAATGATATTGTGTGTGTTAAACCCAGTCGTTTTGCGGGAATTTTAGCCCTACAATTGAGACTACTATTGAGGGAAAAGCAGCTTCAAATGCTTATAAAATGATTCTGAAATCGTGGGTATTTTAACTGTAGGTAATTGCTTATTTAAAGATTGAGATAAAGATAGATAATTTATACTTAAAAATCCAATACATCTGATTTTTTATGCTCGTTTTTTTATTGTTGATAAATATATTTTTTATCAAGGCCTAAATCAGGCTCCTTCACTTGAATGATTATTTTAATAAGAAGGGCTTAGAATATGCCCTTGGACAGGAAGGGTTTACAAAACTCCAATAGAAAGCTGCGGCTGTTATTTAGCATCAAAAAAAAATGATTCAACCCAGCGTTTTTCACTTTAGGTTTTATCCCGATAGGGTTTAACGTATAAGCGCCAATGCCTTCCTGATGGGTCCCTACGGACACGTTCGGTGCCGTCAGGAAATAGGTGGGTAAAAAAAAGTCGGTCGGAAACCTCTTAATGTGTTCAAATAAAAAAAGCCCCCCTCCAACTTCGCACGGAGAGAGGCCATCCCAAAAACCGATTTTAAAGCATTTTAAATTCGGATATTGAGCCATTATTTTAGAATCTTTGAAAGTGTAATGAGGAAGAGAAAAACCTTTTAACGGTTTTCCCCTTCCACACTATCAAAGTCAATTCAATTCAATTAATCGATAAGGATCATCTTCTTAGTAGCTGAGTCGTTCTCCGTATCCAACTGGTAGTAAAGTACACCAGCTCCAGATAAGTCTGCACGTGAGATTTCAACTTCGTTGTAACCTTGTGCAAAATCTGCGC
>JBLHJZ010000156.1:0-8987 GCA_047619515.1 Saprospiraceae bacterium
GGACATTGCCCAGACCTTTACATTCCGGGCAGGCACCATATGGCGAATTAAAGGAAAAAGCGTTGGGAGATGGTTCTTCATAAGAAAGCCCGGATTCCGCATCCATCAAATGCTTGCTATAAGGAAAGACCTCATTACTAGCATGATCCATGACCATGATGAGCCCATTGCCTGACCTAAGAGCAGTTTGCAGGGAAGTAGCCAGCCGTTCTTTTCTTTCTTTTGAAACCGTAATCCGATCAACAACGACTTCGATATCGTGCGTTTTATAACGATCAACCTGCATACTCGGCTTGATGTCCAATATCTCATTATCCACCCTTACCTTGGTATAGCCTTGTTTTCGGATTTGATCAAAGAGTTCGCGGTAGTGCCCTTTACGTGCCCGGACTAAAGGGGCAAGGAGCAGAATCTTTTTATTTTTAAAATTTTTAAAAATGTGCTCGATCATCTGCTCTTCATTATACCGAACCATTTTTTTGCCAGTGATATGAGAGTATGCTTCGCCGATTCGGGCATAAAGTAAACGCAGAAAATCATACACTTCCGTGATCGTCCCGACGGTTGATCTTGGATTTCTACCAGTGGTTTTTTGCTCTATACTAATTACGGGACTCAAGCCGGTGATCTTTTCTACATCAGGCCTTTCCATCTCCCCGATAAACTGTCGGGCATAAGCCGAAAAGGTTTCCATATACCGTCGCTGCCCTTCCGCATAAATCGTATCAAAGGCCAGGGAAGATTTTCCACTTCCGCTGATACCGGTGATTACCACAAACTTATTCCTCGGAATGATTACATCAATCCCTTTGAGATTATGAACACGAGCGCCAATTACCTCAATCTGGTCATTTTCATGCCGTCCGTTACTTTCTGCCTTTTTGTTTTTTCTCTTGGCCATGTTTTTGAAAAGGATGTCAAATTTGGTGCAAAAAAAATAAAATTCAAATTTAAAGAAAGAATGGGTCTTAACCTAGTCTCAGTCAAATTGACAGCAAGGGTAGAACAAAGAATTATAGGTATAGTTTTTTTGATTGGTGTTTTAATTGGTATTCGGCCTATTCGTCTCACTATCGTTCGCTCAGGGCAAATTATTCGGTAATTGGCGTTCGGTTACCGCAAGGGGTCGAAAGAAAGGCGAACACCGAATGTCCTCTAACTACAGTCCCTTCAAAACCTCCTTCACAATCAACCGCATCTTAGGCTCCGCTTCCCTGCCCAATTTTATAACAGCCTCCAAAGTCGTTTTAGTGATGGCTTCGATAGGAAAACACTTATTGGACACAATAGAGATGACAAAAACGGGAAGGCTCATATGCCGGGCAACGATAACTTCCGGGATTGTTGACATGCCTACTACATCACCGCCAATGCGATTTATAAAATTATACTCAGCAGGTGTTTCAAGGTTTGGACCTTGTAGTCCGAGGTAAACTCCCTCGTGGGCTCGGATATTATTGGCTTTGGCTATTTCCAGCGCCTGTTTGTTGAGTTGGCGATCGTAAGTCCCGAGCATATCCGGGAACCTCGGCCCAAGTCTTTCATCATTTACACCCCGGAGCGGGTTTTCTGGTTGGAGGTTAATATGGTCTTTTATAAAAATAATATCTCCTGCTTCAAAGTCGGCATTAGTGCTACCCGATACATTCGAAATAATGAGCCTTTCAATACTAAGAAATTTCATAACCCGTACCGGAAAAGTGACCTGCTGCATACTATATCCTTCATAATAATGAAACCTGCCGGCCATCGCCACCACTTTTTTTCCGGCCAGCGTCCCAAAAACTAATTGCCCTTTATGGCTCTCTACCGTAGAAACCGGAAAATGCGGGATATCTTTATAATCAATAATTGTTTCGATTTCAATCTCATTGGCCAGATTGCCAAGCCCCGTCCCTAGGATAATACCGAACTGAGGGAGGAAGGAAGTTTGAGACCCGATGAAAGCGATAGCTTCTTGTATCTGTTCGTATAACATGAAAAAAGTTGTTAAGTTAATAAGGAGGGTTAAAAAGGGTTAAGGAGAGTGACGCTATTTCTTAACCACTTAACCCTCCTTAACTCTCCTTAACCCCTTATATCAGTCTACAATCATAGTCGTTTTATCCAATTCCTGTTGTTTAATATTCTTAGGAACCTCTCTAGGTTCATATTGCTGGTTTCTCAATTGAGGAATAAATCCTGCTTCGCGAATCGCATCTTGAATACCATCAGCAGTAAACCGGAACGCTGCTCCGGCAGCGGAGACCACATTCTCCTCAATCATTATACTACCAAAATCATTGGCACCGGCATGCAGGCAAAGTTGTGCGGTAGGTTTACCAACGGTCAGCCAGGAAGCCTGGATGTTGACCACATTTGGCAACATAATACGACTCATAGCAATCATACGAAGGTACTCGTCACCAGTACAGTTATTTCTTGCCCGTTTCAATTTTTTGAGTAGCGTACCTTCATCCATGAAAGGCCAGGGGATGAAAGCCAGAAACCCTTTTGCGGAATCGGGCTTTTCCGACTGCACCTGCCGGATTGCTACAAAATGTTCCATTCTCTCCCGGTTGGTCTCGATATGTCCGAACATCATCGTCGCAGAGGTTGTCATATCGATCTTATGGGCAGCACGCATCACATCCAGCCATTCTTTTCCACTGCACTTACCTTTTGAGATTAATCTACGGACACGGTCGCTCAGGATTTCAGCTCCGGCACCAGGCAATGAATCAAGCCCTGCTTCCTGTAGTGCAGACAAGACCGCTATGTGGGTCGATCCTTCGAGTTTAGTGATGTGGGCGATTTCCGGCGGGCCGAGCGCATGAAGCTTTAAGTTGGGATATAAAGATTTCAGTTCTTTAAAAAGATCAACATAAAATTTTAAACCGAGATCAGGATGATGTCCTCCCTGAAGCAATAACTGCTCGCCACCAAAGGTAAAAGTCTCCTCAATCTTTGTCTTATACTCTTCTATAGTAGTGATATAGGCATCTTCGTGACCGGGCCGGCGATAGAAATTACAGAATTTACAATTCGCATTACATACATTGGTGGTATTGGAATTGCGATCAATAATCCAGGTGGCCGTATTCCCGGGAACATGATGCTGTCGGATTTTATTACCAACATAAATCAACTCCGCAGTGGAGGCGTTTTCAAAAAGGAACTGACCTTCTTCGGTAGAGAGAAACTCCAATTCCAAAGCCCGTTTTAATAGCGTATCTACTTTTAGCATAATTTCAGGTGTTTTAGGAAGAAACAAAGATACAAAAGCTGGGTTTAGGGAATGGGGGGTTAATTTTTATTTTTTTCTAAAAACATTAAAAAGCATTTGGCTTGATAAGCCGTCAACTTTATTTACTGGCTCGGATAAAAGAAATTGAATAGCAAGATATTGCAAAAACTAATAAAATTACGTACATTTGCAGAACTTTCTAGACGAATTGGAGAGGGAACGGATTAGTTCCCTCTTTTTATTTTTAGGAAAGACTGTAAGTGATTCAAAATCAGGCCAATCGGGCTTAAAAGTGAAATCAGGTGATGAATTATTTGAATCAACTAGTAAAAGGGGGATTTAATTTTTGAGCTTTATTTTTTAATTGATGTAAAATTGACATGCCAATACAAGAACGAATTGTCAGCTTATTGAATCAGAAATTTGAAGAAGAGGAATTTTCTGATTGCTTTTTGGTCGAAATCAATCATAATAATTCTAAGGTGGAAGTGTTCGTGGACAGTGATTCATTTATTAATTTCGAAAAGTGTAGAAGTATAAGCCGTCATCTTGAAAAGGAAATTGATGAAAACGGATGGCTGGGAGAAAGATATACGCTCGAAGTTTCTTCTGCCGGGACTAGCCGGGGACTGGTTTTCAAAAGGCAATATGTTAAAAATATAGGAAGAAAATTAGAAGTAAGGCTTAAGGATGGAGGCAAACAAACAGGCACATTAGTAAAAGTCACAGAAGAAAATATATTCTTAGAAGAAAATGTTCGAATAAAAGAAGGGAACAAAAAAGTGGATAAAGTACTTACACACGAAATTCCTTTTGAAAATATTGAAAGAGCGACTGTAAAAATTTCTTTTTCAAAAAAATGAGTATCCACCGCTTGAAAAAGTTATTTTTTTGAGTATTACTATAAGGAGTACCGATAAAAACTCCTTTTTTATAAATCTAAATTTTAGAAGCCATGATGAACCTAGTTGAAACTTTCTCGGAATTCAAATCTGGGAAAAATATTGACAGACCGACAATGGTACGTGTGCTGGAAGATGTATTCCGGACCCTAATCCGAAAGAAATACGGATCGGATGAAAATTTTGATGTTATTGTAAATACTACTAAAGGAGACCTTGAACTATGGCGTGTACGGGAGATCGTATCGGATGGAGAGGTACTCGATGATCGTAGTCAGGTTTCAATATCAGAAGCATTCAGTATTGATGAAGATTATGAAATCGGAGAAGAGTGTTACGAGCAATTACATCTCGAAGATTTTGGCCGCCGGTCTATCATGGCAGCACGGCAAACGCTAATTTCCAGAATTATGGAGTTAGAGAAAGATGAGATATATAAAAGTTACGTGGATCGTGTCGGCGATATCATTCTTGGAGAAGTACACCAGATTTTGAAACGAGAAGTACTGGTCATTGATGATGCTACCGGTAATGAACTGGTATTGCCTCGTAACGAGATGATCAAAGGGGATTTTTTCAGAAAGGGCGATATGGTGAAAGGAGTGATTAGAAAAGTGGAAATGAAAAATAATACACCGGTCGTAATTTTTTCCCGAACCGATAATGTTTTCCTGGAAAAATTAATGGAACAGGAGGTGCCAGAGATAGAGGATGGATTGATTACGGTCAAAAAGATCGTCCGTATTCCAGGTGAACGGGCCAAAGTTGCCGTTGAATCCTATGATGATCGTATCGATCCGGTAGGGGCTTGTGTAGGTATGAAAGGGTCTCGTATACATGGTATCGTAAGAGAGTTGAAAAATGAAAATATTGATATCGTTAATTTTACAAATAATCATTCTTTGTTTATTCAACGTTCTTTGACGCCGGCGAAAGTTAGTTCCATTGACTTGGATATGGAAACGATGCGTGCTTCGGTTTATCTTGAACCAGACCAGGTGTCGTTGGCTATTGGTAAAGGCGGAACAAATATTAAACTGGCTTCGAAGCTGACCGGCTTCGAAATCGATGTGTTTAGGAATAATGATGAAATGGAGATCGATGATGTCGATTTGGAAGAATTTTCTGATGAAATCGAAGCATGGATCATCGAGTCACTTAAAAATATCGGCTGTGATTCTGCAAGAAGTGTATTGGAATTGAGTCGGGAAGAGTTGATTCGGCGTACCGATTTAGAAGATGAAACTATTGATGAAGTCCTCAATGTTCTGAAATCAGAATTTGAAGATTAATAAACCAATAATATATAAAAAAACTGCAGGTAAAGACTTTCGAATTTGTTCTGTTTTGCTTTATCTGCTGTGATTTTGCCTCTTTTTTTTAATAAAGGGAACTAAAAACTACCTTTTCGGTATTAAAAGGAATGTTTATAGTGCGGATGAGGGAGTTTTCTCTTAGATTTGCGGCGAATTTTGGAGGTGCTTGCATTTCCAAATCTATTTGACAAATGCTTTTTAAGATGAGTTTTATTTATTCACAAAACTGTTGACCTACTTATGTAACCAATAGCATATTAACTCTTATCGGAAAAAGCTTTTGTGTATCTCAGAATTTAAACAGGCGGATACTAAAAATTAAGAATGGCAAAACGTCTTATTAAGATAGCAAAAGAATTAAATGTAGGCACAGCCTCTATTGTTGATTTCCTGATACATAATGGGTTCAGCATAGAGAATAAACCTACTTCTCAGGTTTCCGATGAGATGATCGTTGAACTCACTAAAGAGTTTCAGGGGTCTAAGGATATTAAAGAACAAGCAGATCATCTTATTATAGGCGTTCGTCCCCCAGTTAAGAAAGATCCTGTCGAGAAAGTTGTTTTACCTCCTCCTCCTCCCGTTCCCGTTCCCGAAGTCGTTATTCCAGAACCAGAACCTGTTGTTGAAATTCCAAAACCAGAGCCAGTCGTTGAAACTCCTGTTGAACCTGTTGTTGAAATTCCAAAACCAGAGCCAGTCGTTGAAACCCCTGTTGAACCTGTTGTTGAAATTCCAAAACCAGAGCCAGTCGTTGAAACCCCTGTTGCCCCCCCTGTTGAAAAAGAGGAAAAGGTAAAAATAGGGCTCACGATTACAGGAAAGATAGACCTTGACGAGCTGAAGAAACCAAAAAAGAAGAAAGAACCAGTTGTAGAGCCCGTGATAAAGAAAGTGGAAAAACCACCTATTGTAGCGCAAGTGGTAGAAGTAAAAAAAGAGGAAATAAAAAAGGTGGAGGAAGTAAAAAAAGAGGAAGAACCAGTAGTGAAAAAGGAAGCTGGACCGGCGGTTGATTATACGCGTGGTATGCCGCAAACCGTCGATATGGTTAGAGCAGAGACTCCTCTGCTTAAAGGATTAAAAATCCTGGGTAAGATAGATACAGATAAGCTGAAGAAACCTAAGAAAAAGAAAAAACCAGAAGCTCCTGTTCCTGCAAAACCAGATCCACTTAAAAAAGATGGAACTAAAGATGCCGATAGCCCTAAAAAACGAAAACGCCGAAGGAAAAAAGTCTCTGTAGGTGATGCTCCAGCAGGAGGAAGACAGGGACAGGGACAGGGACAGGGACAGGGACAGGGACAAGGACAGGGACAAGGACAAAGGCAGGGGCAAAATCAGGCACCGAGTCAAAACAGAGGTCCAATTAAAAGAGTTGTCCGAAGAGATGAAGTTAAAGAAGTCAGCCAAAAAGAAATCGATGAAAAGATCAAACAGACGATGGCGAGACTTTCCGGAGGAGGGGGAAGTAAGAAAAAGAGACAGAAACTAAGAAGAGATAACAGGGATCGTCATCGTGAAAAACAAGAATTGATCGAGGCAGAAAAAGAAGTAGGAAAAATTCAGGTAACAGAATTTATTTCTGTTTCAGAGTTGGCTAGTTTGATGAATGTATCTGTTACTCAGGTTATTACTACCTGTATGAACCTCGGTGTAATTGTGTCTATCAACCAACGACTTGATGCAGAAGTAATAGAGCTTGTATCTGAAGAATTTGGTCATGAGGTCGAGTTTATCAATGCGGAAGATCAGCTGGAAACAGTAGAGATTATTGAGGATGATCCTGAATCTTTAAAGGACAGGGCTCCTATCGTGACAGTAATGGGACATGTCGATCATGGTAAAACTTCTCTTCTTGATTATATTCGAAATGCAAATGTTGCAGATGGTGAGGCAGGAGGAATTACACAGCATATTGGAGCATATGAAGTCTATGTCGGAGAAAACAAAAAGCGTATTGCATTTTTAGATACGCCAGGTCACGAAGCATTTACTGCAATGCGTGCCAGGGGAGCGAAAGTTACAGATGTTGCTGTTATTATTATTTCTGCAGACGACAGCCTCATGCCTCAGTCAAAAGAGGCTATTTCTCACGCTCAAGCAGCAAATGTTCCGATTGTATTTGCAATCAATAAGATAGATAAAGATGGCGCTCAGCCAGAAAAGATTAAGCAAGAGTTGGCCTCTATGAATTTATTGGTTGAAGATTGGGGAGGAACTTATCAGTCGCAGGATATTTCTGCTAAAGTTGGCACCAATGTAGATGAACTGCTGGTGAAGATATTGCTTCAGGCCGAAATGTTAGAGCTGAAAGCCAACCCGGATCGGGCGGCGATTGGTACAATCATAGAAGCTTCTCTCGATAAAGGTCGTGGATTCGTTACTAAAATATTGGTACAAACCGGAACCTTAAAAATCGGAGATCCAATGGTTGCTGGCGAATACTCTGGTAAAGTAAAGGCGATGTTTAATGAAAGAGGAATGAAAGTGAAAGAGGCCGGCCCTTCTACACCAGTACTAGTACTTGGTCTTAGCGGTGCACCACAAGCCGGCGAGAAATTTAAAGTGACGGAGACAGAACCAGAAGCGCGTCAGATTGCATCAAAACGGGCTCAGATCATACGGGAACAAACTAACCGGGCTAGCAAGCGAATCAGTCTTGATGAGATCGGTCGTCGTTTAGCTTTAGGTACTTTCAAAGAATTAAATTTAATTGTAAAAGGTGATGTGGATGGATCTATCGAAGCATTAGCAGATGCCTTGATTAAATTGTCAATCGAAACCGTCCAGGTCAATGTAATACATAAAGCTGTAGGACAAATCATTGAATCTGATGTACTATTAGCCTCTGCTTCTGATGCAATCATTATTGGCTTCCAGGTAAGACCTTCTATAGGGGCGCGTAAACTGGCAGAGCGGGAAGGTGTTCAAATCAAAGGCTACTCAATTATCTACGAAGCAATCGAAGAGGTCAAGATGGCGATCGAAGGTATGCTCGAACCAACCAAAGAAGAAAAAATTACAGCTCAGGTTAGGATTCAGGAAGTATATAAGATTAGTAAGATTGGAACCATCGCCGGGTGTATCGTCGAAGAAGGGAAGATCGCAAGAAATTCCAAGATCAGAATCATTAGAAATGGTATCGTTACTTACCCTACCAAAGAAGGCGTTGTGGGAGAGATTAGCTCTTTAAAACGATTTAAAGATGATGTGAAAGACGTCAGAAATGGAATGGAATGTGGTATCAGTATCAAAAACTTTAATGATCTTAAGGAAGATGATATAATCGAAGGTTATGAAGTGATTGAGGTCAAGCAAACTTACGATAAGTAGATATACTTTAAAATAGGACTAATTGAAAACGGCAGGAGGAATCCTGCCGTTTTTAGTTTAAGGGAGTAGGTAATTATTTCTCTATTCCCTATAAAAAGCTCAAAAATAATTGCTGATAAAAGCTAAGTTATTCATGGAATTTCGTTCAGAAATAATCATCAACAGGTCAGTTAAAGAAGTTTTTCGCTTTACCACAAGCTCTAAAAA
>JBLHJZ010000157.1:0-8912 GCA_047619515.1 Saprospiraceae bacterium
TCAGCGGCATGATCTATAAGTCCTCTCAAAACTCCATCTTCAACTGCAACTGTGCTTCATGTCTTTTGATCGAATAATTGATTAATTCTTCAATCAGATCAGGATAAGACAAACCTTCCACTTCCCAGAGTTTCGGATACATGCTGATACTGGTAAACCCTGGAATGGTATTGATCTCATTGACATAGACTTCGCCATCAGGTGTAAGGAACATATCTACCCTTGACATCCCTTCGCAGCCCAGTGCGCGGTAGGCCAGTTTGGCGGTAGCCCGAAGTTCTTTCAATTCCTCCGAAGAAACCTCCGCCGGAATTTGAATCTTTGCAGTGGTCTCACTGATATACTTTGCTTCGTAGGAATATTCCTCCTCGGTGATCACTTCACCTACCCTGGAGACTTTCGGGTTTTCATTTCCGAGTACGGCACACTCCAATTCTCGGCCCACGATCATTTCCTCGATGATAATTTTTCTATCGTACAAAAAAGCATCTGCGACGGCAACTTGCAATTCCGTTTCATTCGTCACTTTATGTACCCCTACCGAAGAACCCATGTTCGCCGGCTTTACAAAAACAGGCATCCCGAGTAATTCTTCCACCTCATCAAATTCGATATCCTCCTTTTCATCTACCTCGCAGACAATTCCACTTGCTACGTTGATACCTGCTTCTTTCATCAGGCGCTTGGCAAACTCCTTATCCATCGCAATAGCCGACGCCATTACATCCGGTCCTACAAAAGGTAAGTCCAGTACTCTTAGCAATCCCTGCACCGTTCCGTCTTCTCCATGAGGGCCATGAAGTACCAAAAATACGGCATCGGGTTTTGGAATCGCCTGTTGATTGGCAGTCCTGATAATCTGTCCTGTTGTCCGGCCAGGGATAATGGACAATTCCTCGCCCATTCCGATTTCAATAGCTCGATCCAATTGGCTTTCTGCTATCAATCGCCAGGAACCGGCCCGGTCAATACCGACGAGGGTGATCGCGAATTTACTTCGGTCAATAGCTCCCAGGATATTTTTTGCGGAGCGGACGGAGATTTCATGTTCCGGAGATTTTCCTCCACAGAGGATGAGGATGGATTTCATGGTATGGAAGGGTTTGTTTTTTATTTTAAAAAGTTAGTAGACAAAGTATTCTGATTCATGAACATCGGTCATTCATTCCTCCTCTTCTATATGGATAAGTTTGTTTACATCTTCTTTTAAGACAGGTAGGTGCTTTTTTAGAATTGCCCAAATTACGCCATTATCAACTTTGTCATAACCATGAATCACCCGGTTTCTTAAATCCACAATTCTGCGTGAATTTTGAATTTGGATATCCTCACTAATTTTAAGTATTCGACTCAGCGCTTCTCCAGTTATTTCTAATGCTCTTTCGCCCCCCAACTCAAACCCTCCACAACCTCAACAACAAAGTCTCCAATCCCAAAAAGATCAGCGCCAGGATCAGGCACCAACGCCAGAGTACTGTTCCCTGACTACGTTCTCCGATCACCGGGGTAAGACTTGCCTGTGCCGTATCATCGATAATATTGAAATCGGAATTGAGTGCAGTGAGGTCGCTTTCGTTATAATAAGCCAATTCGGATTCTTTTCGATCGTAATTAAACCCATATTTGGCGAGGATGTCTTCTTCTTTTAAAAACAGGTTATAAAAACCTGCCTCCTCAATTTGATTGTTGATCCCCAGTAATACTTTCTGACCGATATTTTGCTGCTCGGGAATAAACTCCTCGATACGACCTTTGATTTTATAGACCAGCTCCGAACCGGTGACTTTGTGATCTACCTCGATCAGCTCATCCTTCCCTATGGTGAAAGCAATCTTATTTTCTTTAGCAGTAGAAATGGCCATTTTGTATAACATAGGAATAAACACATCCCCATCTCTCACTAAGTTATTATATTCTTCGGACAAGGGGGCTGCACAAAGATAAAGATGCCCCTGCCCTTTTGTGTATTTGCTGAGAAATACCGATCCATCCCGATAGCGCAATAATGGCTCCTCCGAACGGCTGGTATATTGCGACATTTTATAATTACCCTGAGTGACCGGGAGTTTTAGATTGGCATTTGAGTTTTCGAATACGTCTTTGAATACAAACTCTTCGATATTGATATTCGCAACGGATCGTTCCCGTTTTTCAAAAGCCTGTAGCTCATTGGCTGGAAAAGTAGACAGGAAGCTCCGGTAAGAATCCAAATTGGCAGTAGCCCCTGGAAAGGTCAATAAGTTTCCGCCATTTACAACAAATTGATTCAACTCCGAAGCCAATCCGCTACTGACGCTATTGAGACCATTAGTGATGATCAGGTCATATTCGGGGAAGCTGGAATAATTGAGATTCCGGCTCAGTTGGTTGGTAATTTTAAAATAATCAATACCGGCAAAGGAAGCATCCAGGTACTTATTAGGGCCAGTTTCATTGATCACCAACACATTGATTTGAGCAGCTACATTGAAGGTGAAAAAGTATTTATCATCAAACTGAATCGGATAATCCGTGATATTCAATTCCGCTTCATGCCAGCCGGTGGATAAGATTGTCATATTGACCGTATCCGTCAC
The DNA here is from genome assembly GCA_047619515.1 of Saprospiraceae bacterium. Taxonomy (GTDB): domain Bacteria; phylum Bacteroidota; class Bacteroidia; order Chitinophagales; family Saprospiraceae; genus JAHDHW01. The sequence continues at coordinate 2,577 of JBLHJZ010000157.1, forward strand.
CGAAGCTCCGGCAGGAATGGAAAGCGTACCGACCGGCTTGGTCTGCCCTTCATGGCGCAGTGACAAGCGGATATTATCTGCGTCCTGGGTACTGTGGTTCTTCACTCGAATAACTAAGGTGTTCGTCTGGTTGATCATCTGTACCGGTGCATCAAACCAGCAGGAATCCAGGCTGATATTTCGCTCCTGCACGGATTGCAGCGGGATGAGGTTAACGGTCAGCGTAGAGTCCTGAAAGTCGCCAAAATCAGTTATGTTTTTTTGGAAATCCGATATGATATAAGCAGCCTGATTATCACTTGCCACTGCATTCAGGGCTTGCAACTGCCTATTGAGTACTTTTGACATTTCTTGTACCGATGGAGAAATCTTTACTTCATCTATAAAACCCAAAGCATCTTCCTTACTCACCAAAAACTGGTGTCTTCCCTCAAAATCGTTGGTCAGGATTTGAAAGCGATCTTCGGGAGCATAAGCGGCGACAATCTCTCTGGCACGTTGTTTTGCTTTTTCCACTAAAGGTACATCTTCACTCAACCCACTCATACTAAAGGAGTTATCTATAAAAACACTGACTAGCTTTTCTCCTTTCTTGACCTCGGTGTCATGGGGAATAAACGGTTGTGCAAAGGCAAACACCAAGAATGCCAAAGCCAATAATCGCGCGAGCAATATCAAAAGATTTCGAAGTCTCCTTCGGGCACTCGTCTCTTCTTTTACCTCTTTCAGAAAACGAACATTGGTAAAATATACCTTTTTGAATCGTCGGAAAAAAAAGAGGTGTATGATGATCGGAATCGCCAATGCTATCAGTGCCCACAAAAAATTCGGTATTAAAAACTCCATAGATTGCAAATATAGAAATTGTAAATCAATTTATTGTTACCTTTATTTATTACGCAATAGCTATTACTTTGTTGTTCTAATACCATCTTTATGAAAACTAAGATAAAACTACTGCTACTATTTATTTTTAGTATAAACACCCTCTTTGCCCAAAAGTTTGCCGGGGGTGAGATCAGAGCCCAGCAGACGGGGACTTATTCTGTGGTTGCCACCGTCGATATCTTTACTGCTATCAATGTTGATTTAGAGACTATCAAACTGTGCTGGGGAGATGGACTCTGCGAAGACATTCCATTGGTATACTCGGAATCTTTTCCGGGGTCTAGTTTAAAATTCTATCAGTTTCAACAATCCCATATCTATGGGCAGGAGAACTACTATACGCTGAGTGTCAATGAATGCTGCTGGGGTGCTAATATTATCAATATTGAGAATGCTGAAACCGAGAATTTTCTACTGAGTACCTATTTTTTCCTTTCGATCGAGGATCCGCTTTTTGGCAAAAACAGCATGCCGATTTTTTCGCGGGGGCTGTTGGAAGGCTATGAGGGTATTCCAATAAGTTATGAATCTAACTTTTTTGATCTTGAAGAGGATGAAGTTAACGTTCAAATTTGTGACCTTGACGAAGTCTTGACTTCTTTCCGACCCACAGAAGTTCTTGCAGGTCCATTCAATGTCATCTACCTGGATACGATGACCAGTAGCTTTTTCTGGTCTGCTCCGCAACTCGACGGCAGGTATGTGTTAGCGCTTTGTGTCAGGGAAACCCGCAATGGAGTGTTGCTCAGCGAGCATACCCGTAAGATGAGCATATCAGTAGCCGAGTTCGTTGCCAATGAGGAAGTTTTTTCTGCCAATCAAATCAATCTTTCTCCAAATCCGGTGAGTGATAAGTTGACGATTGCAGTACCGGAGGATTGGAAGGATGTCAAAGTTGCCGTTTTTGATGTTATGGGAAGAAAGGTTACCGCTGATTTTTTTGGCAATCAACTGGATGTCACTGGTTTGGATAATGGACTTTATTTGATTCAGGTGAGATCTGGGGATCGGTTCTTTTCCGGAAAGATGGTGGTAGAGTGATCACTGCTTATTTTCATTCAGCTTGTCGTTTAGAAAATCAAGTATGTCCGTCGGAAGTTGTCTATGAAATTCCTCCCTGTCAAATCCTTCCGGGTCTGTTGATGGAAGAAAGTTTTGGCTTTTCATAGTCGATGGAAATGGACTAATAAATGAAAAATGTCCTGCGTTAGGAATTGTTCTAAAGGTCACTTTTGATTGATCAGGGACGCCATTTATTATAACGTCTGCTGTCCATTTTTTTGGTGTAAATCGGTCATGTTCCGCTGTTAGCAATAGTATTGGAATATTTACTTTGTCCAGGGCCTTGTCAGGAAAGTAATAGCCAGCAGCTGGTGCCATTAACACTAATGCTTTAACCCTAGGGTCGTTTTGAACGGCTACCTGTTGTCCTGTTTGTGTCCATGGTTTGCCCCCTGCTAATGCCAATGCAGTATATCCACCAAACGAATGTCCAACTACCGCAATTTTGTCCAGCAAAATGCTTTGTCCCAAAGTGTGGTCAGCAAGTAAATTATCAATTGTCAAACTAACATGTCTTGGCCTGTATTGAAGATTTTCGATACGCTTTTCTAATTCGTTATTGTTTCGGTTATTCCCATAATGTTCTACCATCGCAATGATGTATCCGCTCTTTGCCAAATAGGTACTGATAGTCCGATACAGTAAATGGGAGCCACCATTTCCGTGTGAAATGATAAGCAATGGAAACTGTCCTTCGCTAATAGTAGCGTTAGTACAAATATCCATTTTGTAAGGGCCAAAAGCGGTTGGTGTTGATGGTTCGTGGGTTGGATATTGCACTAAAACAGGAAAAGAAATATTGTTAATTTCATCTTTTACTTGTAACTGCCTGCTTCCTACAAAGAATGCGGTTTGTTTATTATTCATTGAATTTGTCAAATTTTTGGACTGTTGACATAGAATAAATTTTGCGTGCTTCGCAAGGTGTCAAGATATAAGAGCATATTAGGAACGTGGGTGGAGACGCAGTGCCGACGTTTAGTACCTATAAATAAAAAATGAGCCGTAACTTTAGACTGACAAGATATTTTTAACATAATTAAAATCAAAACTCCCCGACGAAATGTCGGGTAGGCAATGGTCAAAGTTAAGAAAAAAATCAGTTTCGAAGATCAGAACCTGCCTCCAGCAGCCAGGAATTTATGTAGGTATAGATGTGTATAAAAAGCAGTGGACTGTATGTATTTGTACGGAACATACCAAATTCGTCCTTTTGTAATCGCTCCGGACCCCGAATTATTAATCTCTTATCTGGTTCGGGAATTTCCAGTTGGAGAATATCTATGTGCTTATGAAGCCAGGTTTCGTGGTTATGGTTTATATGAAGCCTTATGCGAAGCCCAGATACATTGCATCATTGTCCATGCTGCCGATATTCCTACTTCTCACAAAGAGTCCGAATTTATACTGACGCAAAAGTGTTATGAAATTTTCATAACACTTTAGGTCAGTATATACCGATAAAAGGGATGCTTTAAAAATTGCTAAATCCCTGCGCAGTGGGGATATCAATGGCATAGCCATCCCTGACAAACAGCTTCTGGCTTATTCTTTAATACAGCGACAAGAATAGGCGGCGTTTTTAGAATCTTCGTATTTATTGATTTTAGCACCATCAGTGCTAAAAAAAGTATACTGCCAGGCCTGAGTATTATCTATAGCGGATCCACTCCAGTAATAACCGCTATCACCAATATTATAAAAACTACCATCACCACCTAAAAGAGCAGAAAATCCACCAGATCCACCATTGACCAGTGCATGATAAGCATCATAACGCCCTCCATAGATTTCAATTAAATGATCCCATTCCGAAGCGGTAGGTAAGCGCCATCCTTGTGGGCATGCCTTTTGTGCCATATCCCAAGTGTATAGCCGGCCGTAAGCTTGGCAATAGCTGCAGTCCTCATTAGAACTTCCTATGTATGAAAAACTTACATTGTTGGTCATCCATTTATTACCATCATTTAACAGTATCCAATCATAAGATTGTTGATCTCGATTATCTATAAAAGTAGTAGCATTCTGACTACGTTTTATGACGGGTTTATTTTTTACTTCAGGGTATTCGTCGTTGGGGATTTCCGGACTTAATTGTAAGAAAATTTCCTGGATAATTGTTTCATATTCGGCTTTTTCAGCTGGAGTAACCCTTGCGGTAAAATCTAACTCGAAAGTTTGCATGATTATTAGCTGTAATTCATACAATTGCGAAGCAGTGCCATCTATTGAACGGCGTATCCAAAAAGAAGGAGCATTATAAGACTGATATACATTTAGTCCTTTTTGTTCCTCTAGACCAGAAAAACTGTTGAAGTAATTATTAAAATTATTGAAATCTAATCCTCCATTACTGTTCATCCCATTGATATATTTAGCCTCTATTGCTTCCAGAAGTTTAGGATTTTGATTTATAAATTTGTAGGCATTAAAATAAGCAGTGCCTATCTCTTGAAAATTATCATAATAAAGACTTTTCAATGCTTCCTTAAATTTTGGAATTGCTGTTGCAGTTTCCCAAGCGCTTCGGAATGAAGAGATGAAAGCAGGATTATAATGACCGAAGGAATTATTGGAGTAAAAATTCATATCCGTGGTATGAGGGCCACTTAAAAAAACTTTTTCACCAAAAGCAGCTTCTAGCAGTTGTATGGAAGCATACTTTTTAGCCATTTCATACTTGGCACGAAAACCAACATTTACCCAGTATTCGTCATCATAATTGGTTTTTAGTAAGTTCCATAAACCAGCGGTTTCCATTAATTTAAAAATAGCAGGATCATCTTCGACTGGTATATTGTTTACTTCAGGGTATTCGTCGTAGGATATTTCTGGACCTAATTGTGAGGAAATTTCGTGGATAATTGTTTCATATTCAGCTTTTTCAGCTGGAGTAACACTTGCGTTAAAGTCTAACTCGAAAGTTTGCATGATTATTAGCTGTAATTCATACAATTGCGAAGCAGTGCCATCTATTGAGCGGCGTATCCAAAAAGAAGGAGCATTAAAAGACTGATACCAGTTTAGTCCTTTTTTTTCCTCTAGATCAGCAAAACTTCTGAAGTACTCATTGAAGTTATAGAAATCTAATCCTTCACTACTGTTCATCTCGCTTGTATATTTAGCCTCCATTGCTTCCAGAAGTTTAGGATTTTGATTTATAAATTTGTAGGCATTAAAATAAGCAGTGCCTATCTCTTGAAAATTATCATAATAAAGACTTTCCAATATTTTCTTAAATTCTGGATTTGCTGTTGCCGTTTCCCAAGCGCTTCGGAATGAAGAGATAAAATCAGGATTATAATGACCGAAGGAATTAGTGGAGTTAAAATTCATATCCGTGGTATGAGGGCCACTTAAAAAAACTTTTTCACCAAAAGCAGTTTCTAGCAATTGTATGGCAGCATACTTTTTAGCCATATCATACTTGGCACGAAAACCAACATTTACCCAGTAATTATCATCATAACCACCATAACTGGTTTTTAGTAAATTCCATAGCCCAGTGACTTCCATTAATTTAAAAACAGCAGGATCATTCTGAGTATTTGTTGTCTTTTCAAAGGGTGTGAAAGCAGTTATTACAAAAAATAAGACGGCAATAACTAAAGAAATTCGAATCATAAATTTAGGTTTTGATAATTTTTTGATATTTAAAGTATATTATATTCATTATTGGATCAAGTCTTCAAAAAAGTGTACTCGAGAATAATGATAATGTAAAGGTAATACTTTGGGGCTCAGATTTTCATCTTTTTGTATACTCCGTTCTTCATCTTTCAGATTTTCTTTATCATTTACTGGTTCAAAAACTTCAAACTTCATTTCAGTTAAAAATTCTTCAGAATGATAGGGCTTTATACCCAATATTGAATTAACGGCTTCACATGTATAGATTTCTGCTTTTGCTTCATTACTTAAATCAGGATGAGGTTTCTCAAGCTCTAATTCAAATAGCTCTAATGGGCCTTTGTTTATCTCCTTTGAATCCCAACACCTCACAATTACTTTTACACCATTTCTAATTACATATGCAAATCCGCTCATGCCTAATCTTTTGTTTTATTTAATTCCTGACAACTTAGCAAGATAATCAATCCTCCAAATTAAACATAGTACTTGCAACAAGCAATGCCATTAAATCATACAACCACCTGATAAACAAACGATTAACCGCCAAAAGCGGCTTGACATCTCACGTTAACTGTCCAAAATAAGCGTTTACAAACGGTTAGCAACCGTTTATTTACGGGTTTACTGTTCTTAGTAAAGCGTAAAGTAAATATCGCCCGCTTCTGACTATACCTGTCTCTCCGCTTATTCTTTGCTCAAATTAAAAGAGAATCCCAAGCTGAAATGTGCAAAATGTCCAGATTCGCCTGGATT
>JBLHJZ010000158.1:0-8884 GCA_047619515.1 Saprospiraceae bacterium
ATCGGGCAAAAGGCACTTTGTACCAAGGTGGCATTCATGTCCCTTTGGTGGTTTCAGGAGCTGGCGTAAACAGGACGAATGAAAGAGAAGAAGCATTGGTCAATATGACGGATTTGTTTTCGACGATCGTAGAATTGACAGGCACTGATCTTCCTCAAATCCATGATAGTTTTAGCTTTTCAGATCTGTTGGAGACCGATGGAGCAGGTACCAGAAATTGTATGTATTCTGAAGTGGCAAGTGAGACGCCTACTTCCGGCTGGACGGCCCGGGATCATATTTACAAGCTGATCAGTTTTGATAATGGTCAAAATAGATTTTATAATCTCCTCGATGATCCCTATGAGTCAGACAATTTACTAGTTGGAGGACTCAATGCCACAGAACAAGCTTCCTTTGATAATTTACAGGACTATTTTACAAGTCCTTGTGCTTCCCCGATCCTTAATGCTGTTGATGATTTTGATAACTCAGTAACCTTATTGAAAATTTCTCCTAATCCTGTTCAGACCGAATTGTTTATAGAATGGGATAATGCTAAAGATCAGGAATTTTTTATCTTTGATTTAATGGGTAGGGTAGTGTGTGATGGGAAATTAAGCCCTGGAAGAAACCAGGTTTCTATCACAGAACTAAGTGCCGGTTTGTATGTTATAAAAGTTGCTGGGGTAGCGGTGAAATTTGTGAAGAGTTGACCCCCTAACCCTCTGAATAAACAATGATTAACCAATTCGAAAATTTTACCATCAAAGAATTTGATACCCGACAAGGCGCTTTGCTTTTCAAGTTGATTGATGAAAATAGATCTCGCCTGGAAGATTTTTTCCCCGTCACTGTCGCAGCAACAAGAACCTTAGCTAATACCTTAGATTATTGCCGGCTTATGGAACAAAGGAGAAAGAATAAATCCTATTTTCCATTTATTATTATTGACCAAAAAGATAATAGTTATGTCGGGTTTATTGATATTAAAAACATCGAATGGAAAGTACCTAAAGCAGAAGTAGGATATTTTATTGATCAGCAATATGAAGGGCAAGGTGTCATCTCAAAGGCTTTATCTTTTGTATTAAAACATGTGGTCGAAAAATATGGAATTAAAAAAATGCTGAGTAGAGCTAGTACGCAAAATCTGGGAAGTATGAAAGTTGCCCTTAATAACGGATTCGAACTGGAAGGCACCATTAGGAGTGATTTTAAAACAGCGAATGGTGAAATCGTGGATTTGAATTATTATGGTAAAGTTTTTAATGTTATATGATAACTTTTTAAAGCGTAATCCCGTTAAAATATTTTTATTCATTTAAAACGGCACTCAATCACTCAAAGTTGAAATAAAATCAGTTCTATGGCAACTTCGTATTACCCCCAAAGTCCTGCAAGGGTTTCTAAAAATTTAACAAGCTTGACACCCTCTTACCAATTAAGAACATCTTTAGCCATACTGGCTATCCTTTTGTTTTTCTTTTTATATGTGGGTATGGTTGTCGGGTTGGGGTATTTATTTTATTATGCCATTATTTACGATATGGGTTCAGTGAACAGACTGACTATTTTATTAAAAATCAGTGCCATTGCGGGAGCGGCTATGCTATTTGTTTTTACATTAAAATTCGTTTTTAATCTCAAAAATCATAAGCCGGAAAATCGTATTAAACTAGAAAAGGATAAAAACCCGGAAGTATGGAATTTTATAGACCAGATATGTAAGGAAACGGGAGCACCGAAACCAAAATCAATATATGTCGACCCTGATGTGAATGCCTATGTGTCTTATACAAACTCGTGGCTAAGTCTTTTTCTTCCGGTAAAAAAGGAATTAACTATTGGACTGGGATTAGTGAGTTGTCTGAATTTATCGGAATTCAAAGCAGTGATAAGTCATGAATTTGGACACTTTGCGCAAAGTAGTATGAAAATCGGAAGCTATATCATGTCTGCGAATACCATTATTCACGATATGATATTTTCAAGAGATAAATGGGATAATTTATTAGATCAGTGGCGAGCTTCAGATATTAGGCTCTCTGCAGCAGCTTGGGTGATTACACCGATTATATGGATCATAAGACAAGTACTGACCTTGTTTTATCAATTGCTGAACATCATGCATTCCTCCCTTTCGAGAGAGATGGAATTTAATGCAGATAAAGTTGCCGTTAGTACATCTGGAAGTGATGCGATTATCTCTGCACTTTGGAAATTGGACGGCGGATCGTCAAACTGGGCGAGTACAATAAATCATGCTTATTTAGCCGCTCAAAAAAAGTATTATGTAAAGAATTTGTACACACATAACATACTGGCAATTGATAGAGCATCCGATAATCAAAAAACACTTTTAGAGAACCTTCCCGATGACATCAGAGGAGGAAAGAAATTCTTTTCAAGTTCTGAAATTTCCAAAGCAGGTATGTATGCTAGTCATCCTCCAAATGATAAAAGAGAGGATAGTGCAAAGGTGCCTTATATTGAATGTGAAGAAGATAGCAGATCGCCCTGGATATTATTCGGATCAAAAGAACTATTGCAAGAAGAAATGTCTGCTTTTATTTATAATAAATATTTAAACAAACTCCCAAAAGAATATATCTCATCCGAGGATTTTGAAAGTTTTGTCAAGGCAGAAAAAATTGGCAACGATCTATTGGAAGAATATCACCACACTTTCGAAAATAGATTTATTTATATTGCTAAAAAAGAGGAGTTGGAAACAGAAGCGGCAACCATTTTACAACCGTCGTATACAAGATTAGAAGAATTAAAAACCGATTTGTTGGCACTGGTAAATCCGGTGAAGGAAATAGAATTATTAATGTTAAAAGCGCAACAGATTTCGGAAGGGACAACTAAAGAAAACGAGTTTTCTTTTAGAGGGGTTTCCTATAAAAAGTATAACCTTCAGGAAGGTTATACTGTGCTGCTTGCACAAAGAGAAGTACTTTTTACAGATAGCTTCAAAGAATGGGATTTATCTTTTTGTGCCTTTCATTTGGCTTTAGCGAAAAGGACAGCAAAAGAGTCGAAGCTGCTAAAACTATACGATCAGCATAATGCGCTCAATCATATTTATTTAAGGCTTGTAAAAGTGAAAAATACAATAAGCGAGGAATTAAACAATTTACAATCCAGAGAAGATGTTACCCAACAAGAAGTAAATTTATTTGGGGAAAGAATTAATAATTTGGTTTTAAGTTTGGATAAGGAAATGACTTCGCTGGATGCAATAGTTTTCGTTCCATTACCTAATGTTGAAAATGTAAACGAATTAAGAGAAGCAATTGTCGCAGGCGGATCTTTTAAAAAAGAAACAGGACCAATGTTTGAAAATGGTGGATTCAATAGAATTTATGGAGCAATTGAAAATGCAGTAATTCATTGCCAACGTATTGACCAGAAAAGCATTGGTGAGATTTTATCATTTCATAAAGAATTGCAAAAGCAGCTTAATTAAATTTCTAATTTCTAATTCCTTTTCTCGACTCGCAAGGCTAATTCCATTGATACACAGTATCAAGCTAGAGCCAATGCTCGAAAGGACACAATCCTAAATCCTAATTCTTAAATCTTTCATCTTCCATCAATCACCCGTTTCAATTTCCCACCTTCGCTTCGAGGAATACTTCCCGGCCTGACCAAATTAATATCCATAGAAAGCCCGATCGTGTTTTTAATTTTATAAAAAAGTTGCTGTTGGAAATCCGGATTTAAATGATCCACACCTTCCTTTACTTCTACGCTTACTTTTATCTCATCCATTGTCCCTTCCCTACTTACAATCAACTGGTAATTAGGAACCAGAAAATCAAATTCCCGGATCACCTCTTCCACCTGGGTATAAAAAAGATTGACCCCCCGGATGATTAGCATATCATCAGTACGACCTTTTATCGCCGACATTTTAATATGCGATCGCTTTGCATTTTTATCATAATAAATCGAGCAAATATCGTTAGTCCAATACCGCAATAAAGGAAAAGCTTCTTTGCTAATCGTCGTAAAAACAAGTACACCTTCCTGGCCATAGGGTAGGGGCTCTCCGGTATCCCGGTCTACGACTTCCGGAAAGAAATGATCCTCCCAAATATAACTCCCGGTTCCTTTTTCTTCCACATCTTCCTGTGATACGCCCGGGCCCATGATTTCGCTCAGGCCATAGATATTGGTAGCCTTTACATCCAGGCCTAGCTCTACTTGCTCTCGAATAGTTTCTGTCCAGGGTTCCGCACCAAGGATCGCATATTTTACGGCCAGTTTTTGAGGATCGATATTTCGTTTTTTACATTCTTCGGCAAGCGTCTGCGCATAAGATGGTGTACAGCAAATCACCTCCGGAGCAAAATCCTGTAGTATTGTCAATTGCCGATCCGTCATGCCACCAGAGACCGGAATGACCGCCATACCCAATCGGGTAGCACCACCATGCATGCCAAGCCCTCCCGTGAAAAGGCCATAACCATAAGCATTATGCAACTTCATACCAGGCCGGGCGCCGGCACAGACCAAAGAGCGGGCTACGACTTCATCAAATACCTCCAGGTCGTTTTTAGTATAGCCGACCACCGTAGGTTTACCTGTAGTACCACTGGAAGCATGGATACGCAGGATATCTTTCATCGGTGTAGCAAACATGGCAAATGGATAATTATCCCGAAGGTCAGATTTTTTAGTGAACGGTAGCTTTGATAAATCTGCTACGCTTTTGATATCTTCAGGATGTATTCCTTTTTCATTAAATAGTTTTTTATAAAAAGGTACCTGGTGATAAATGCGGTGGAGCATATCTGTAAGCCGGGCATTTTGCAGCGCTCGTAATTCCGGTAGTGGTAGCGTTTCTATCTTTGGATTGAACATAGGGTATTTTTCTGGTTCCGCTAATGTATTAAATTAATCTGATTTTACGAATCCTTTCTTCTTGCGGTGTTTTTGAAATATTCCCCAATTCATCCTTGACCTCGTTAAGGTTTGTAGTTTTGAAAAATAGGTTGTAATTTCGGAGGGAAGGGATAATTTTATTTTGATGGAGTTTTGGTTATTACAATGTTATAGGGTTTTTTTACTTCCTTTTCTCAAGTATAGTATATACGATAGGAGGAATGAATTTCCCTTGTGGATGGTGGTGTTACAGCAGCATATTGGTATGGTGAATTGACAACAAATTAATTATAGATTGTTTTAATTCAGACACCGCTATAGATGTAGATGATGTCATTACGGATATAGGAAATAATCCTACTCAAATAGATATGGGGAACATTGATGGTGATGGTTTGTTCGATATAGTGGGATATACCGTTGATAATTCTAAATTGATAGGATATAAAAAGGAAGAAAACGTGGGCTAAGGAGCCTCACAAAATATTTTTTAAAGATATAAATATGAAACGTAGAAAATTCATCAAAGGCTCCGCGATCATCGGGATGAGCCTGGCAAGTCCGGCGCTGATCAGCTGTAATTCAGGAATCATTACACCCAAAACCTACCGTAAAATTTTTCAAATAATTAATGCGGATCGTACCAAAGTGGGGACATTGCCCATCTTGAGGGCTTTCGCGGGCGATCATCTCGACCATGTTTCACCTTACGTTCTATTTGATGAATTTGGCCCGGTGGAAATGAATCCGGGGATTGATCCGCTTCGGGTTGATGCCCATCCGCATGCCGGAGTGATCCCAACGACTTACTTTCTGGAAGGCAGCGGGCACCACAAGGACAGCCTCAATTATGATTTTCAGATCGGCAAAGGAGAATTTATGATGTTTAGTTCCGGCAAGGGGGCTATCCATATGGAAGAGACTGGGAAAAAGCTATTTGATATGGGCGGAAAATACCATGGCTTCCAAATCTGGCTCAATATGCCTGCGGCTCATAAGTTCATTGATCCCGCTACCGATGTCCACAAAGAAGAAGAACTGGGAAAAATCAATCACAAAGATTACACCGCCAATATTGTCCTCGGTGAATTATACGGCGCCAAATCAAAAATAGAATTGCTATCTCCTGCTTTTTATTACCACCTCAAGATCAATCCCGACGGCCGCCTGGATATTCCTACAGATCCTATGCACAATGCATTTGTCTATGTCGTCCACGGCCAATTGGAAGTGGAGAATCAGAAAGTACTAAAAACCAATCAAATTGCGCTATACCAACGCGGCGACAGTCTGATCAATGTTTATTCAGAAAAAGGCGCTGAAGTCCTGGTCCTCGGCGGGCAGCCGCTCAACGAAACGGTGTACTCCTACGGCCCCTTTGTGATGAATACCAAAGAACAGATCAATCAATGTATCAGTGCCTATAAATCCGGAAAAATGGGAAATCCGGATTTGGTGAACCGGTAAAATTTAACAGTATAAAATGGTTATCAATATGCTCTAAATGTTTGCAGACTGCTTAGCCCGCTTTGCACCATAATTGAAATAATAAATGCCACTGAGAAATAATGCAGAAATCAACGGCTTAATCAAATGCGGGAGTTGATCACGTGAAAAATATATCCATGTCGCGCCAATCGTAATTATGCACAGCGCTATGAGTGCAATTTTCAGTGTTTTGGGAATTAGTAATAAAATAGCGAGTGAAAATTCAAGGATTCCGATGATAAGGTAAAATCCGTCACGGAATTCCCAGGCTTCAAATATTTGTTTAGGTATCGGATTGTTGATAAGTTTAACTGAACCGACTACTAAAAAACCGATTGCAAGCAAAATCCTTAAGATCCAGCTAAGTATTATATGATTCTTTTTCATTTTGTCTGTTTTTCCTCAAATTTAGAGAAATAAATGGGTTGAGCGGGAAGAAAAAATATAAGGTTAATAAAATAACTTATCTTCACTTTCTTAAAACCTAGATTACCATGGCCAATAATGACGAAAAGAAAAGCGAATCCGCAATAGTTAGATTTTTCAAAAAAATCCTTGACTTCTTCCTGGGTAGAAAAAAGTAAAGCAATGTCCATTAGGGCTGGTTCCTATAGGATTACTATGTACTAAGGGATAGGGTATTAATAAGTGTCCGATTTAGGCGAAGTTATTTTGGCTTTAGACAAGCGCAAAAAATAGGGAATAGTGGCTCTATGCGCTATTTTTTGTGTGAAGTATAAAGTCAAAAGAACGAGTATAAAGCAGACAGTTATTAGTAACCTGTCCCTAAGCTGAACTTTAGCCATTTGAAGAAGAAGGTAGAAACACTTGTCCCTTATTGTTCAAGGGTAAAAACTGAAAACCGGGCAAATACATTTTTTCTAAGATTTCTTTGTCCAGGCGTTTTTAATCAAAAAAAAATAATGGATGCCACTATTTGCGTATGATGTTCAAAAATAGAACTTTGATTTGTTAAAATAAAAAGCAATAATCTTAAAGATTAGCAGAATGTGCGGGTTGGGAATGGCCAAAAAGGTGGGCGCGGGTGACTGCCTGCGTGTTGAGCCTTTTTTTGGCCTAGAATTTTTGGATACTTTTTTTTCAATGAAAAAAGTATCAAGAAAAATAGCTAAAGTCCAGTTAAGCTCAAGAATTTAAAAATGAACGAAACCCTCTTCGAAGACCAAACCTTCAATAAAATAGATTATTCAAAAAAAGGCATTGCCAAAGGGAAATATGACAACTGTAGTTTTGTCAATTGCGATTTCTCCGGTTCCACTTTTCCGCATATCAAGTTTATAGAATGTAAATTCGTAGACTGCGATTTCAGTATGGCAAAAATGAATAATACAGCACTACGGGAAGTGATATTCTCCGGCTGTAAATTATTAGGTTTGAATTTTAACCATTGCAATCCCTTCTTATTAGCCGTCAATTTTGAAAACTGCCAACTCCAACTCGCCTCTTTTTATGAGCTGAAATTGACCAATACCAATTTTAAAAATTGTATGCTTTCCGAAGTAGATTTCACAAATACAGATTTAAGTGATTCCAGCTTTGAGGATTGCGATTTGAGTAGGGCGATTTTTGAAAATACCATTTTGACAAAAGTAGATTTCCGAACCGCTTTTAATTATTCCATCGATCCGGAAATCAATCGAATCCGAAAAGCGAAATTTTCGAGTATGGGATTAAGTGGCTTATTGGATAAATATGAAATTGAGATAGAGTAAGAGTATTAAGCTGGATTTTGTAAAACAAATTAAGCGAGCGGATAAAATTTTAAAATAATCTATACCCATCATTATTTTAGTAGGGTGTTTATTAATTCAATTAGGAGCTTGCTAAAGAAAAAAGCAATAATGCTAAAATTTAGCAGACTGCGCGGGCTGGGAATCTAGCGTTGCTTGATTCTGTGAATCAAACAGAAATAGCAATATAAAAGGTGGGCGCGGGTGACGGTCTGCGTGGGGAGCCTTTTTTTGGCCTAGCTTTATCATGCCGGAATATCCAGTCGGTATTCCTTGCCTATTTCAGCAATGGAAAAAGTAAGAGAAGAAAGATAGAATACTAAAGTCCAGCTAAGAAGAAGTATACCGACCCACCTTTAGGGATAGGGTATTAATAAGTGTCCGATTTAGGCGAAGTTATTTTGGCTTTAGACAAGCGCAAAAAATAGGGAATAGTGGTTCTATGCGCTATTTTTTGTGTGAAGTATAAAGTCAAAAGAACGAGTATAAAGCAGACAGTTATTAGTAACCTGTCCCTTAAGTAGGGTTTAAAAATATAGTAAAACAGTTGCGCTTTTTTGTTCCTACTGATCAAAACCCTTTCGGAAATGCTCTTTCCGCAAGCTATATTTAAGCTAGTTTTTATTGGGGTAGTGTCAGCACGTCACGGCAACTTCACCAACCGCAAATTATCAATATACACCTCACCGGATTTTTCCAATTCAACATATAGCTGCTTGATTCTTGTAAAATCAACACCATCAGGAATCGCTGAAAGCGGAACAGTAACT
>JBLHJZ010000159.1:0-8829 GCA_047619515.1 Saprospiraceae bacterium
CTCTGTGTCTTCTCTGTGCCCTCTGTGTCCAAAAAAAAGAAACATGAAAAATCAATTATTAATTTGCCTTTCCCTGCTCATCATAGGCTGCACAAACCCTGATCCTCTCAACGAAGTCAAACAATCAAGCTCCCTTTCTCCCAATATCACCGTCCTGGGCATCGCACAGGACGCAGGATATCCACAAGCCGATTGTAAAAAAGGTTGTTGCAAAGCCGTATGGAAAGGAGAGGTTTCACGCAAAATGGTCTCTTGCATTGCCTTGATTGATCCGCCGAATAATAAAGCATGGATCTTTGACGCTACACCGGATTTTAAAGATCAGCTTCAGCAATTACAATTGGCCTATCCGGGAATTGAATTGGCAGGGATTTTTTTGACACATGCACATATCGGGCATTATACTGGGCTGATGCACCTTGGCCGCGAAGCCATGGGTGCCAAAGAAATTCCGGTCTATGCAATGCCTAAAATGAAAAATTTCCTCGAAACCAATGGCCCCTGGAGTCAGCTGGTCAATTTAAAAAATATTACCCTTCAATCACTTCAATCTGATTCCACAATACTCATCGGCGGTACTTTTAAAATCACTCCCCTGCAAGTGCCACACCGGGATGAATATTCTGAAACCGTAGGTTATAAAATTGAAGGGCCACAAAAAAGCGGCTTGTTTATTCCTGATATTGATAAATGGCAAAAATGGGATCGGGATATTTTAGAAGAAATTCGAAAAGTAGACTATGCCTTTTTAGATGGCAGTTTTTATAAAAACGGAGAAATCCCAGGCCGGGATATGGCGCTCATCCCCCACCCTTTTATCGAAGAGAGTTTAAAAATATTTAGTCCGCTCCCTGAATCAGACCGATCGAAAGTACACTTTATTCACTTCAATCATACCAATCCGGTACTTCAATCAAATAGTGAAGCCTACCGGGAAGTAAGCCGCCAAGGATTTAAAATAGCAGGCGAAGGCAAGCAGGTTATTTTATAATCAAAATAGTTTATAGCTGCTGAGACCAACTATCGCCTAATCTTTCATAACTAATTCCTGATTCGTATATTTGCAAAAATAAACGAATACTACATATGGAAGATAACACCCAATTAGGCGCTGTAACAACCGTTATTGAAAATCTTATCGCAACGGTTACTTTTTATCATCCCGCTCATAATTCCTTGCCGGGAAAACTCCTTGCTGAATTGCGCGATGCCATTGATCAGGCTGGACAAGACGAAAATGTTTTGGTAATTATTTTAAAAAGTGAAGGTGACCGGACTTTTTGCGCCGGAGCCAGCTTTGACGAATTGATTGCTATTGATAATATAGAGAACGGCAAAAAGTTTTTTATGGGCTTTGCCAATGTGATCAATGCCTGTCGAAAGTGTCCAAAACTAATCATCGGGCGAGTACAGGGAAAGGCAGTAGGTGGTGGAGTCGGCCTGGCTGCGGCCACTGATTATTGTTTTGCTACCAAGTTTTCAGCGGTCAAACTGAGCGAGCTGGCTGTCGGCATTGGTCCGTTCGTCGTCGGTCCGGCAGTAGAAAGAAAAATCGGAACTTCCGCCATGACGCAACTGGCTTATAATGCCACTGAATGGCAAAGTGCAACCTGGGCATGTACCAAAGGTTTATATGCCAATATCTATGACAGTATTGAAGAGATGGATGCTGCAATTCTCAAACTTGCTCAAAAATTGGCGCTGTCCAACCCCGAAGCAATGCGGATGATGAAAAAAGCCTTTTGGCGTGAAACAGCAGATTGGGAGGAGTTGTTAGCAGAACGGGCAGCGATGAGTGGTCAATTGGTACTTTCGGATTTCACAAGAAAAGCTATCCAAAAATTTAAGAGCAAGTAAGCCTAAATCAAGGATTGGCATTTGGACGAATCAATAAATTTCTGTTTCTTTAAAAAACGAAACTGAAATGAAAATCACTTTATCCCTTTTTTGCTTGCTCCTGATTGTCTTCTCCTGTAATCAGGAATCGCAAGAATCTCTTCCAAACATTATCTTTATCCTCGCAGATGATCTCGGTTATAATGAGCTGGGTTGTTATGGCCAGACCAAAATTGAAACACCAAATATTGATGCGCTCGCCAAATCCGGGATGCGGTTTACGCAACATTATTCCGGGTCGCCAGTATGTGCTCCTTCCCGTTGTGTCTTCCTTACCGGTCAACATACCGGTCATGCTTATGTCCGTGGTAATGACGAATGGGCAGCACGGGGAGACGTTTGGAATTTTGAAAAAGCGGTCAACGATCCTAATCTCGAAGGGCAACGACCAATGCCTGCTGATCAACCTACTATCGCTGAATTATTAAAAACCAAGGGTTATGCAACGGGGATGGTTGGCAAATGGGGCTTAGGCGCTCCGCTCACCGATGGCATTCCAACTAAACGGGGTTTCGATTCTTTTTATGGTTATAATTGTCAAAGACAAGCACATACTTATTATCCCCGGCATCTGTGGAAAAACGAGGAAAAAATCTGGCTTGACAATGAGATCATTACGCCGGGTACCCCATTAAAAAATATTGCGGATTCTCTTCAAAGGTCAGCCTATGATTTTTACACTCAAAAGGACTATGCGCCAACGCTCATGCATCAGGAAGCACTTCACTTTCTGGAACAAAATAAATCAAAGCCTTTCTTTTTGTATTACGCCTCGCCAATCCCACATTTACCTTTGCAGGCACCTAAACGCTGGGTTGATTATTATGAAAAGAAATTTGGCGCAGAACAGCCTTATGCTGGTGGCAAAGGTTACTTCCCTAATTATACCCCCCGGGCGACCTATGCAGCGATGGTCTCTTACCTCGACGAGCAGGTTGGTGAGCTCATTGGAAAATTAAAGGCTGATGGGATTTATAAAAAAACACTAATTATTTTCACTAGTGATAATGGCCCAACTTATAATGTAGGAGGCGCAGATTCTCCATTTTTTGATAGTGCGAATCCCTTTAGATCTGATCGTGGTTGGGGGAAAGGATATACGCAAGAAGGAGGGATTCGAGTACCGATGATCGCAAGCTGGCCTGAAAAGATTAAAGCTGCAAGCTCTTCAGATCATATTTCTGCTTTCTGGGATTGGATGTCTACTTTCTGCGAAATTGCGAAAGTGGATCAAGCTTTCAAATCTGATGGAATTAGCCTCTTGCCTACCCTGCTGGATACCCAACAAAAAGAACATGAATTTCTATACTGGGAGTTTCCGGCTTATAAAGGTCAGCAGGCGGTTCGTATGGGGAAATGGAAAGCTGTCAGACAAAATATGCTTGACGGAAATCTGTCTATTGAATTATTTGACCTTAAAAAGGATATTGCTTGTCAAAATAACGTGTCTGCCAACAACCCCGATGTGATCGCTAAAATTGAGGGTATTATGAAAGCGGAACATGTGACTTCTTCGGTGGAAAGGTTTCAGATTCCTATTATAGATAAATAAGAAAAAGGAGCGAGTCATGAGGAGTGAGATGATTGGTTCGGAAACCCCAGTCGCTGACTTTGATGATGTTAAGGATAGAACTAGGATTAGCATTATGTTAGAAAGTGTGAAATCTATTTGTAGATGCGCTAACCGCCTTAAGATTTCCTTATCCTCTTTCCCTTTGTTATTGATTTTCCTTATTTTTACAAAAAAACATGACCGCTATCAAAGACAAAGTCGTTTGGATCACCGGAGCATCATCAGGTATCGGAGAAGCACTCTCCAAAGAATATGCGAAATTAGGTGCCAAACTTATCCTCTCTGCCCGGCGAGAAGCGGAACTCCAGAGAGTCAAAAAGGAATGTGCACTCCAGGACGATCGCTGTTTGGTACTCCCGCTGGATCTTGGAGCCCACGATCAGATGGAAGAAAAAGTCCGGCTGGCTTTGGATCATTTTGGACAGATAGATATTCTGATCAATAATGGTGGGATCAGCCAGCGATCCTTAGTCAGGGATACCGATTTTTCTGTTTATAAAAAATTAATTGACATCGATTATCTCGGGATAGTTGCCTTATCAAAAGCCGTACTTCCTCATTTTATTGAGCGGAAATCCGGGCATTTTGCGGCAGTGACCAGTCTGATGGGAAAATTTGCGTCGCCTCTTCGTTCCGGATATTGTGGTGCAAAACATGCGGTTCATGGGTTTTTCGATGCGCTACGAATGGAACACCACGATGACAATATCAAAGTCACTCTAATCTGCCCGGGTTTTATCCGAACCAATGTGTCGATGAATGCGCTGACCAAAAATGGCTCAAAACAAGAAACGATGGATAATAAAACCGGCGCTGGTATGGCTCCTGAGAAATGCGCTCAAAAGATTATCTCCGGTATCAGGCGAAACAAAATGGAGATAACGGTCGGTGGTATAGAGACTTTTGCGGTTTACTTTAAGCGGTTTTTTCCCAGCCTGTTACATTCGATTGCACGAAAGGCGGCGGTGACGTGATAAAAATTTTCTATTATGAGAAACAATTATCCGAAGCAGATTAAAAGACAACTAAGAGAACTCATATTGATAATTCTATGACTGATATTATTGTTGCTCAGGGTATTGCTAGCGGAATTCTCAAAGAAGAGGAAGTCTCCAAAGATTCAGCATGAAAGTTTCACCCAGATCTTTTAAAGGTTATAACCCATAAAAACAAAAGCCTTGAAGAAAACTTCAAGGCTTTTAGATATATACTATAATTACTTTTTTCTTAATCAGACCGCAAAACTTTCTCCACAACCACACTCTCGAGAAGCATTAGGATTATGGAAGAAAAACCCTTTGCCACTCAGGCCACCAGAAAACTCCAAGGTGGAATTACAGAGATATAGAAAGCTCTTTAGATCAGTGACAACTTTTACGCCATTGTCTTCAAATATCTGATCATTAGGCTGAGCTTCATCATCGAAATCCATCTTATAGGACAACCCAGAGCAACCACCACTTGTGACACTTACCCTTACAAAAAAATCGTCCGCCAATTTACCGGTAGATCGAATTTCACTGATCTGTTCTTTTGCACTATCTGCAACGAATAACATAATTATTACTTTTCTTAGTTAATGACTTGAACTTTGCGTCTCCGGAGAAACTGCTAATCCGTTCTTTTCCTGATAATCTTTAATCGCAGCTTTGATGGCATCTTCAGCCAATACAGAACAGTGGATTTTCACCGGCGGTAATGCAAGCTCTTCTACTATTTCCATATTATCAATGGATAAGGCTTCATCGATTGATTTTCCTTTAAGCCACTCTGTCGCTAAAGAAGAAGAAGCTATTGCGGATCCACAACCAAAAGTTTTGAACTTGGCGTCTTTAATCATTCCAGATGCATCATCCACTTCGATCTGAAGTCTCATCACATCTCCACATTCAGGAGCGCCGACTAAACCTGTGCCTACATTCTTTTCGCTTTTATTGAGCGTCCCAACATTTCTTGGGTTCTTAAAGTGATCTAATAATTTTTCTGAATAAGCCATATTATTATTATTTTATTTTGAATTCTTTATTTAATCTAAAATCCTTAATTAAGTTAATGTGCCGACCATTCAATCGCATCAATATCAATCCCTTCTTTGTACATTTCCCAGATCGGACTCAAATCTCTCATATGATTTACGCCACCAGCTAAAGCCTCAATCGTATAATCAATATCCTCTTCGGTAGTGAATCTTCCGAGACTAAAGCGAATAGAAGAATGTGCTAAATCATCTCCCAAACCAAGTGCTACTAAAACATAAGAGGGTTCCAAAGAAGCGGAAGTACAAGCGGAACCCGAAGAAACTGCAATCTCCTGGTTGAAAGTCATCATCAGACCTTCTCCTTCCACATGTTTGAAGGAAATGTTAGTCACATGAGGCATTCTGTGTGTGATGCTTCCATTTATATATACTTCTTCCAATCTTTCGGAAAGTGCTTTTTCCAGTTTGTCTCTTAATTTAGATAAGCGCGCTGTATCCTCAGCCATTTCTTTTTTTGCAATCTCTGCCGCTTTACCAAATCCTACGATACCAGGTACATTAAGTGTACCGGAACGCATTCCCCGTTCGTGTCCGCCACCGTCCAGTTGAGCCGTTACTTTGACCCGTGGATTTTTACGATTCACGAATAAAGCGCCTACCCCCTTAGGACCATACATTTTATGCGAAGTAAAAGCCATTATGTGAACACCTGTTGCTTTTGGATCGACAGGAATTTTTCCTACTGCCTGAGTCGCATCACTAAAAAATAAAACGCCATGCTTTTCACAAATCTCTGCGATAGCTTTCATCGGTTGGATCAATCCGGTTTCATTATTCGCCCACATTACAGAAACCAAAATAGTTTTATCTGTAATTGCCGCTTCCAACTCCTCAAGATTTACGAGACCTTCACTGTCTACTTCCAGGTAAGTTACCTCCCCACCCATCTTTTCAATCTTCTTACAAGCATCCAATACTGCTTTGTGCTCTGTGGTAAGTGTGATGATATGATTTCCTTTACGGGCATACATCTCAAATACTCCTTTTAAAGCAAGATTGTCACCTTCTGTAGCTCCTGAAGTAAAAATGATTTCTTTTGAATCTACATTTATCAGATCAGCAATCTGGTCACGGGCATAATCAACCGCCTCTTCTGCCACCCAGCCAAATGGATGATTCCGACTAGCTGCATTTCCCGGATGCTCGTAAAAATAAGGAAGCATCGCTTCTACAACCCTTGGATCACAAGGTGTCGTAGCATTATTATCAAGATATATTAAGCGCTTGTTATTCATCGTTGTTATTTAGATTTAGTCTAAAGAAAGATTATTATTCTGCAAATATAACAGTTTTCTATTAAAAATGTTCGCCTAAAAATAATTTTAGTTAAAAAATAAAGGCTCCTTTGCCTTACCTTAGCCAATGTTAAAAAAAGGTTGGCTACTCGTCTAACATTGGACATCGTGCAAGT
Organism: Saprospiraceae bacterium; assembly: GCA_047619515.1. GTDB lineage: Bacteria > Bacteroidota > Bacteroidia > Chitinophagales > Saprospiraceae > JAHDHW01. Next base: position 6,919 of record JBLHJZ010000159.1, read on the forward strand.
GTGGCAGATAGCAATTGGCTATTAGTGCTCTTTAACGCGTTAGAAGTAAGCCTAAAAGCTAATAGCCAACTGCTAACAGCCTGTCCAAGCTTAGAAGGGCTGCGGCCAATGGCTGATTTTACGCTTAAAAATCAGTGTTTTAGCAGCTTTTAAAATAAAAATGAATGACTGACGCTAAAAATCTGTTTGACGAATTTAGCCCTGTTTCGAAGGAAAAGTGGCTTGAGAAGATAATAAAAGACCTAAAAGGTAAGCCTTTAGCCGATTTGTCCTGGCAATTGGAAGAGCACCTTTCCATAGCTGCTTTTTATCATCCTGACGATGAAGTTGGCGATACTAAAATCCAAAGAGGCCGCTCCGCTAATAATGATTGGAAGGTTGGGGAAGATTTTTTCGTCGGCGATCCTGTCCTTGCCAACAAAAAACTATTGGATGCGCTAAGCAACGGCGTAAATGCTCCTCGCTTCTTATTCGAAAATATACCCTCTTCTGAAACGTTTCGTCTTTTATTGCAGAATGTCATTCCGGATTATATTCAAACCCATTTCAAAATAAGTGGAATCACGACAGATTATATCTCTCTGGCCAAAAATTATCATGCCTATTTACAATCTAAAAATATTAATCCTGCCGAACTTTCAGGAAGTTTTCAATATACTCCTCCAATAAATGAAAGTCCGGAAAAACTAATCGCTACCTGTAATCACCTTTTCCCTACATTCAAATGCCTTTACCTTAATAGTGGTAAAAAAAGCAATATCGATTCCCGTATAGTCGAGGGCTTAGCGGGCTTCGTTCGCGATGCAGATCAATTGCTTCAGCAGCTCGATGCGAATCAGGTGCAGCTCATTGAATTGAATATTACTGTCGGCACAAGTTATTTTGTTGAAATCGCAAGAATCAGGGCGCTTAGAATATTATGGGCAAATTTATTGAAAGCTTATGGCGTTTCTGACCTACCCTTGATCATCGATGCTTATTTCAACGAACAGTCTTATGGAGACGATGTAAATACCAATATGATCCGATCGATGGCCATTGCGATGTCCGCTGTGATCGGTGGCGTAAATAGATTGACTATCTTACCTGCGGATAGGGAAGACAGTACTTTCTCTAATCGTATTGCCAGAAATGTGCAGCACCTCCTTAAAATGGAAAGCTATATGGATCGGGTCATCGATCCCGCTGCCGGTAGTTTTTATATTGAAAAATTGACAAAGCTATTTGCAGAGCGCGCTTGGGAAGAATTTAGGAAAGAATCTGCGCCTGGCTGATCTTTAATTCTTACTTTAGGCTATTATCCCGAAGGGGTTTAATTCTCTTTATATGGGTATTCAACCACTTCGTGGTTATTAAAAAAGAGATTTTCATACCCCCGATTTTATCGGTGGCTATTCGAGTTAAATCCTTTCAGGATTATTTTTTATTGTAAAGCAGGTTTTTTTTATGCTAACCTATTCTGTAGGTAATCAATAGGCTTTGGAAGTTTGGTAAAGGTAAACTCAAAAAAAAGACCCCGGCCGGAATGGGGGTGCTTAGGTACACTAAATGTTCCCATAATTTTCCTGCCGGAGCCTTCGACCTCAAAACCATGAAGAAATTAGGCCTTAGTGGTCAGTAGCGTAAGAGAGTCTAATAAATACCTGGTTTAACAAATAATTGATTAGAAAAAACTACCAACCACTTAAGCATAATATTGAAGTCAGTAAGACTCCAGATATCCTTCAAGTTGGTTTTCAACAAATAAGGAATTAAAATTAATGATCTCCGATAGCTTCTTTTAGCATCGAGATCAAATGGTGTTCGCATAATCATGCGATGGTACAAGTAAATAGAACTTTTTTCATAGCTTTAAATAATATATTGTGTGTGTAGTTCTCGATATTGAGGGTATTTTCTAAATAGATAAAT
>JBLHJZ010000160.1:0-8794 GCA_047619515.1 Saprospiraceae bacterium
CCTTCATAGCTAAGGCTATGAGGCTCCGGGCGTTCCTTGATTAGAGCAAAAATTCATTAGCCATAATTCAGCCACTATTTATTTTACGCTGCACTAAGCAGAGTCATCTCGAATATAATTGTTTAATCAAACGAATTCGAGGCTGTATAAAAAGACTCGCTGGAATATTGAAAGTAAAATAATAGTCACGAAGACACAAAGGCACCAAGAGATAATTCGCTTTTAGTGTCTTTGTGTCTTCGTGGCAGCATTAAATTTTTATACTTTTAGCAGAAGTATACTTTTAAGACAGCCTCGAGTCGGAGAAAGTAGCATGAAAATATAGCCACGGATTAGCACGAATTTTCACGAAGGTAAAAATGTATTTATTCGGGTCAATTTGTGCTAACTCGTGGCTTTATTCAAAAATATAGTAACTACCTAGTTATTATGGCTTTGTTAAGCGGGCTGGGATACCCAGTACCCTTTGGGTCGGGGTAGTTCATTTTCGGAATTTTGACTTTTCTAAACCAATGGAAAATCGGCATTGGGCATTCGGAGATTCCCGAAAACCAAATGCCGAATGCCTATTTTTTTGACATATAAGAAGCTTTCACTATTAAACAATCTTCTAATTAGTTCAGAACTCTAAATATGCCTTAGTACTTTACAATTTTTTCAGCAATCTGACCATCTTCAAGATTCGCATTCAGGATATAAATGCCGGCAGGAAGATCAGAAAGATCGATACTTACTTTATCCAATCCGTTTATCTCTTTATATACAGTTTTCAATAATTGTCCCGTCATTGAAGTGATTTGAAAATTAACTTCCTGAGCGCTAACGGTCTCCATTTCTACCGTTAATTCCTCATAAACCGGATTAGGGAAAATGCGGAAAGATTTGACCTCACCTAAGTCATCTGTAGAGACATCTCCATCCAATCTCAAAACAAAAAGACCACTATTAAAATCCGAGGCCAGAATATTTCCGGATGGAAGGTATGGATAAACACCCCAACACCCTTTATATCCATTATATTCGGTATTATTAGGATATGTATCATAATAGGCAACAGTATGAGGATTATTTGGATCAGAAATATCAAATACCTGAACCCCATCTTCGTAATAAGAGGTAAAGGCCAGGTCGCCAAGAATAAAAGGGTTATGTGGAGTGGAGCCTTCATGATCAGGTGCTAAAAGCGGAAATTTGAAATATTGGTACAGCGAAAGATTATCATTAGCCATATCGCTGATATCCAATAAACCTAAAGGAAGCCCTGTGGGCACTTCCTCTGCAAAGATCACCGTATTCCCATCTTCTGAAACCCAGTTACTGTGGTTGTAACCGTTGGATACAAAGGAGGCAATGTATTCGGGAGCCGCAGCATCTGTAAAATCCCAAATTACAAATGAACTGGTATTGCCATGGGAACAATAAGCAATATTATCCTTGACATATAAATCATGAATATAACCACCTATCATTCCGGATTCAAGATTTACATTTCCCAAAAGCTGTGGCTGATCAGGATTTGTGGCTATATCAAATACAATCAGTCCCTTATTTTGAGTGTTTGTACCGACAGCATATAATCTTCCATTCACTTCATCTATTTGTATATTATGACAAGATCCAAAAAACGCTGTACTTTGATAAGTGATAGTCGGAGCAGCAGGTAAGGAAGAGGCATCAAAAATGATTAAGCCTTCCTGGGCTCCATCAGAAACGGCATATATCCGGTCTCCGTATACTTTGAAATCCCGCCAAACGGTTGTATCTCCACCGGCAATAGCGGCTATTTCCACGAGGTTTGCAGGATCAGTCACATCAAAGAAATGAATAAACGCTGCACTGCCCATGATAGCATACTCGCGGTTATTAGCATCGACATAGCCCCAGACATCATTGAATGTGCCATAACTATGAGTCGGCAGCATATCATTATCATAGTTTCCAAGTAAACTCATATTAAGGGATACCTGTGTATATCCTAATGTGGAGGATAAAAGGAATAAGAAAAGTAAAGTTTTTTTCATTGTATTTTTTCTTTATTAGGTTTATGCAATACTATTTTACAAAAATACTAATATCAAAACGCTGTTTACTAATTAATGTGATTTTTGTAGGTTTAATGACAGTCAGCAGGCACTGATCAAATACTAAATTATTCGAAATATCAGGAATCCAGTTCCTCACCTTTCCCCTCCCCCTCACCCCTGTTTTGGTACACATATTGGGTTTAACAAATTTGAAGCAATTTTGTACTTTTGCAGAAGGATATAAAAAACACCGCCATTGTCGGCTAAAGAGCCAACATATTTAAATTAACATCGTTTCTTTATTGTAAAAAGAATAGAAGTATCAAACCCACCTCATTCAATGAGGTCAATGAAATTTAATCAAATGTATCAATATTTACTACGTAGTCTTCTCGTCCTTACATTCCTGTTGATTTTAACAGTTACCCATGCTCAAAGAAAATACTCCAATGAATTTTTGAATATAGGTGTAGGGGGACAGTCGCATGGATTATCGGGAGCGATGACTGCACATACTAATGATGTATTTTCAACCTTTTGGAATCCGGCAGGGCTCACTCAGCTTGATGCTCCTTTTCAGGTTGGTGCGATGCATGCGGAATGGTTTGGAGGAATCGCAGGATACGATTATTTGGGTTTTGCTAAGCCCTTGAATTCTGAAAACAAATCAGTGATGGGTTTGTCTTTGATCCGCTTAGGTATTGATGATATTCCTTATACACTTAATTTGGTAGAACCGGACGGAACGATCAACTATGATAATCTATCTACCTTTTCAACAGCAGATTATGGGATATTTTTGTCTTATGCCAGAGAAATTAAGATCAAAGGAAAAACCCTTTCCGTCGGTGGTAATGCTAAAGTGATCCGAAGAGTTATTGGCCAGATAGGCGGCTCCTGGGGATTTGGTCTGGATATCGGCGCTCAGTATAAAAGCGGGCCCTGGCAGTTTGCCTTTATGGGTAAAGACATCACTTCGACCTTTAATGCCTGGTCTTTTACCCTGACCGATCAGGAAAAAGAAACCTTTGTGATTACCGACAATGATGTTCCCGAAAGTTCAATCGAAATCACTACGCCGACTTTTATTTTGGGAACGGCCTATAGTATAAAATTTGGTCAAAACTATTCGCTCCTTAGCGCCATGGATTTAAACTTTACAACAGACGGCCAGCGAAATGTACTGGTCAGCTCAAAAGCTTTTAATATTGATCCGCATCTCGGTTTTCAATTAAATTATAAAAAGTTTCTTTTTCTCCGGGCAGGAGTAGGCAATTTTCAACGTGCCAAGGATGATATCAATGGTGAAAAAGAAATCTTAACCGTACAACCTAATTTTGGCGTAGGTTTTAAATTGGGAAAAGTGAAACTGGATTATGCTTTGACGGATATTGGGGACGCTTCTCAGGTTGAGAAATCACATATCTTTTCTTTAACGCTTGACCTTAAAGGAAAAAAATAAAGATTTAAGATTTAAGATTTAAGATTGAGGATTTAGGATTGTAAATGGAGGAATTGGGCTTGTTGAATAAGCCAAGCATCATTAAATTCTAATTCCTATATAGCCTATTCCCAATCATCTCTTTATGATATTGTTGAATAATAGCTTTCAGCTTGTCTTCCAGGTTTTTATAATTTACTGATCCTGTTTTGATTTGATTATTTTTCAAAAAAGGATCCTCGTCAGGGCGATACAAGCCAATCGTTTTTTCCTCATCGAATAATAGCAGATAATCTTTATCCACAATTTGATAAAGGTCGCTATTGAAATTAAAAGAATGATTGGATCGCATAGAATCCAGCATACTTTCGCCATAAGCAAGGAAAGGCTCATCGTATTTCAATAAGTCCAGGACCGTAGGCATGATGTCTATTTGTTGTGCGATACCTGGCCGACCACCTTTTAGTACCTGCGAGGGATCAAAAAGCAATATTGGGATTTTATACCTGCCATTTCTGGTCTGGTATATTTTATTATCACTTTTACCACTATGATCTGCCGTGATAAGGAAAATGGTATTTTTATACCAGGGCATTTTTTCCGCAGTTGCAAAGAATTTTTTCAGTGCATAATCTGTATACCGGATACTCCTTTGCAAGGGCTTCATCTCCGGATATTTTTCTTCAAACCATTCCGGGGTTTTATAAGGGTGATGAGAGGTCAGGGAAAAGGTAAGTGCACAAAAAGGTTGATTATATTGATTAATCGTTTGGGCCGTATATTGAAAAAAAGGCTCATCCCAGATTCCCCACTGCCCATCGTATTCTTTATCATTATTGAAATGCCGGCGATCATAATAATTTTGAAATCCGGCAAGTTTTGAAAACCGTTCAAATTCCATGGAACCGGGATTTGCTCCGTGGAAAAAACTAGTGATATAATCTCGACTTCCTAGTAAGTTTGCCAGGCCATCTACCCGATTGCTCTGATAAGCCGAAAACATCAGCGGAGAAGGCATCAACGAGGGAATACCTGCAGTCACGGCTACAATACCCTGCGTCGACCGGAGTCCGTTGGCATAAGATTGCTCGAGAAAAAAACTTTTACCAATCAGTGAATCCAGGAATGGAGTAGTCTGAAGTTTAGGATTGAAATAGCTAACATGCTCTTGTCCAAAGCTTTCCAAAACCAAAATAAAAACATTCTTTCGATCCATATCTGTCCCGGAATGATATTGCCTCGTGGAGTTGAAAATCGTTTCCTGTTCGGCTTCGGGAAAGTAGTTTTTCTTCTCTAAGAACTGTTGTTGGGTTGAAAAGATAAGGCTTAGACTGGTATTATTGATCAAAGGAACCAGACGACTGTCCTTGATGTATTGAATGGCAGTAATAGGCATGACCGGTCGTAGTTGTAAACCTCCTCTTGCTCCAATAGCAAATAAGATCAAACCAAGAAAGAAAATCCCAATTTGTGCCCTTTTAGTATGATTTTTAATTTTTACAATACTATCCGTCTTTGTATAGAAATGGTAGATTGAAAACATAATAAGTACAAAAATCAAGGGCAGAAACCAATATTCAGCTATAAAACCCGGAACCATTTCGCTCGTATTCATAAACAGGCTCAAGTCACTTCCAATAGTCCTTCTGAAGGCAAATTTATAAAAGCCAACATCGATCAATTCGAAAAGAATAGCGAGACCATTAAAGAGAAGAAAAATAAACAATTGGATTTTTTTATAAACGGGACTTCGACGTTGTGGAACCGGTACTAAACTCAATAGTATAAAAAGCGAATTGATATAAATGATTGATACCCAGTCGAATCTGATAGCATTGAGTAGTATGCCGGCTAATTGTCTGCTGGATACCAAGGGAAACAAGTCGGCATTAAAGGAATAAAATATTATTTTGATTATAGTGAAAGCAAGCAGGATGATTCCCAGCCGCCTTAGTAGTTGATAAAAATAGCTTAGATTTGATCTGATTTGATTCATATATGTTAGCGCATGTTGGGGATTTGTTTTTGGAAGCGAAAATGTTCAGTTTTGGGTTCTCGGGAAGCTATTTTTGAGCCGCATAGCTGGCTACGTGGCTCAAAAATAGTGAAGCGAGGTTCCGGAAATGGACATTTATAGCACGAAGGATAAATCCCCAACATGCTCTTATCCAAAGTAACGACAAATGTAGCCTTTAATATAGGACAGTCCTAATCAGAAATCAGGAATTGAGAAAATGACGTTTGTAGGCCGAATGCTAAACTCCAAACATGCTCTTCACTCCTAAAAAGGAGATTGCTTCGCTTGTAGATCGATCACTTGGGCCTGCTCAACTGTAGGAGAAATGATCACTAACTCTAATTCAAGGAAGTGAAGCCCATAAGGTTATCCATTTATTATCGGCATCAAGTATATATTTTTTTAAAATTTAAAACCATTGCATTAAAACCAAATATTCTATACCTTTACGGCATCGGTAATCGAGCGAGATTATCAAAAAAAATACCATTCAAGTATCTTAAGCTCTGGTCCAACATTTTAAATATTAGAGATTCATCTCAGGATGTTAGTAGGGCGGGCTCCAACCGTTGACTTGTCCGGTTTCCGATTCGTCGGAGCAGGGAGATTACCAAAAACAGACTGGACTCTCTATCCATGTCATTACGGGGTCCAAGAGCGCCTCGATATCTTGAGTGGTTTTTTTTTTCGACTCACTTTCGACCTACTGAGTTCGCTCGAAAGGACAATACCTTTCTACCTTTCTACCTTTAAAATCTTCCCCGCAGTAAGACTTTCCCCAATTTCCAATTCATAGAAATATATGCCAGAAGGCAATTCTTCTGTGTTCCAGACTAGGTTTTCATTCGCTCGCAGGGTCAAGCTAAAAATCTCCTTTCCCAGCGCATCAAAAATTCGAAGCTGTCCTTTTTCGAAATTACTATTTTCAAAAACAAAATTAATTTGATCCTCAAAAGGATTAGGAAAAGCTGTAAAAAGAAGATCATTTACAACTGTTTCCTGACTAGTAATTATACAGTCATTCGGTTCACCCAACATATTTTGATCCATCCAGAGGAGACGTTGCGACAACCAGTTTCTCAGAAAATCAATCTCCTGCTCATGGGTGTCACCGACAAAATAATTGGGCCAGATTTCGACGCCCAGAATATCCCAGCTATTGAAGTTCCTATCCTTTGCTTCTGCTATTTCAGCGGTCATTTGATCAATGGTGTTCATCAGGGTATCCGTGTGCAGGACTGTTTCCCGGAGTTCGTCCCAGCGGCAATATATTCGGTTTCGCACTTCCGGAATGGTCAAAGTCCTATTCAACCAAAAAGCACTGGAAGTACAGGGATAAATCCAACCCTCCGGTTCTGGTTCACAACCAAAATTGAAATTGCTAAACCCGAGATTGAAATCCCAAATGGGGCCCATATGTAGTTTGCCACCATTGCTGTCTTTTCTTTTGTGCATATACATACTCAGCTTAAAGGCATCGATATGTTTGGTCAGCTCATTGATCAAAAAGTAATTGACAAAAGACTCCACGTCAATATAATCGTCATAAATTGAGCTAAAATTCGCCTGAATCATAGCACCCTCAAAGTCATTCATCCAGTTTCTGATATAATCTTTCTGGACAGGCAATAGATCATCATAATCAGGGCTATGAAAAGCATAAAAAGGATTACTGGCATAAGGCGAGTACCAGCCATCTTCTTCGGTATCCGGATTGTCTCTGTCCAGCTGAAAAACATACCCGCCTGTCAATTCATCGCCTTCGATATCTTCGGGATTTAGGGTGGCAATATCTACCCTGAATTCATCCCTTTTGATACGTTCCATCATCAGGTATAGCCCCCGATATTCGTCATTGATCAGCAATTCACAAAACCGGGTTCTGGAAGCATAATCCATCATCTTCCTTCCAATATCAAAAGAGAGCGCATTTCTGATCAGGCTCTTATCTGAAAAGGGACCATGAAGAATCCAGTCATTTTCTTCTGGAAAACCCAAAAGTGGGTAGTCATTATTTTCACCAAATTCATCCTGTGTTTCAAAGCCATAATTGTTCTTTGGAAAAGACTGGGAAGAAGCGCCCCGTATTTCAATAGCAATTTTACCATTATAATCATTAGCAGGATCGCTGAGGAAGTTTAAATTCCCGGATCCGTTGTCGATCACTTCCATATCGGCTACTATACGTGGTTCGTTCACGATGTTCTGTCCATTGGTATAGATTTTTACGATAGGAAGATTAGAAGACACGAAATTAACAGGTACGAATGGTTCATAAAACCAAGCCGGTACCTCCTCATAATCATTGGAAGTATCCTTGATGCCCAAGGAGAAAAAGAAATTACTGGAAAAATCCGAAGAGTTGATCTGGATATTATGAATCTGAATGGCCAATGTATTTTGACCCTCTTTTATCAGGTTATCAAAATTATCCGGGTAGATCGGATAAGCCTCAGGAAGCTCTCCGTTGTATAAAGCTGCTTCATGATCGGTCGGTGGCGTATCATCAAATGCGGGAGGAGAGCCAGGGTTCCCGAAATTTCCTCTTCCAAATTCCTGTCCGTTCAGATAAGCCACAAATGCATCATCATAATCGGCATGTAAAACCGACATTTCTATTTTTGAAGTATCAAAGACCGTAAAATCAATACGGATATAAAGCGAAATGGTCGTAGTAATGGCCGTATTATCGTCATTATCCCCATAGCCGAATCCCCCTTGTCCGGTCGTCCATGCATTATCATTGAAATTAGCCTGCATCCAGTCGGAAGGAGGTTCTGAAGTGCCCAGCCGATACGACCAGGTATCTTCCGCAAATACGGCGGTTTCCCAATGGTCAACACCGGTCTGAGCATTTGCATTAATTTGGAAACCTATCAGCAAACCTAAAAAAAGGCTATATATCTTACTATTCATATGGAAAGCTATTTTTGTTGCCCAAAGGTATTGATTAATTGCTAAAAAAGGTGATCCGGTTAACTGGTATTCGGCTTTCGGTGTTCGGCTTTCGAACACCGAACACCGAACACCGAATACCGAATACCGAATACCAAAATTCTTCACTCAAAATCCTTTCCCTTTTCCAGAATATATCCTACATTTGTCCAAAATTTTATAATAATGACAACAGAAACGCAAAATAGCTCAAGAACGACAGATTGGATATTATTCTTCATCTTTTTGGTGATCACTATCCTCATGCTTATATTTTTGAACGAATGGTTCTGGGTTGCCCTGCCTTTTGTTTTGACCTATCTGGTAAAAGCTTTAGATGTGATGTAGAAAAAAATTGGCCAGTAGTCATTGGTCATT
>JBLHJZ010000161.1:0-8763 GCA_047619515.1 Saprospiraceae bacterium
ACCTTCAACGAAGTGGTTCAAAACCAGGGCTGGATTGAAAATAAAGTCAATGAGCAATCCCTTCTCGGAGAAGTCCTCAATACTACTTTCAATGCTCTCGGAGCTATTCCCCAAGGGCAGCGTTTAAATTTTGATACACTTGAGAAGATTGTGAAGATCAACCTGACGGCCGTTGCTTCCAGCCAACTCGTTTTATCAAAAATAAAATGGGGTACTAGTCAGCAGGAAACGACTGTATTGAATAAAGCGTTGGATCTCGTTTTTACTTTTGTTTTTAAAGACGATACCAATGAAGCAGGAAATAAGGTCACCTACCTTTTTGATCTGTTAGAATATGTAATGGAGGTGATCGTTTCACAACATCCTGATGAAAAAGGCCTGATCATCACACAATTGCTGCTAAATGCTAACTCGGGCGTAATTGAAAACAAGGGGCTGAATAAAGACCTTGCCGATCAATTGATAAAAGCTTCTCTGGGCGTCATTTCTGCCAATCCGACTTTACTGGTGAATGATACTGCTTTGCAAAATATTATTGGAGGCGTAGCCGCTGCTTTTCAAAGCTCCGGTATCCATCAACCCGGCCTTCTGGGTGAGTTTATCAGAATCTCCTTATTACAAACTTCCGCCAACCTGGACCTTATAATCCCTGATAGTGATGGTAAGCCCAAGCAATTGGTTGTTATCGCTTTAAAAACCATCCTCGACAGCTTGACCGCAGCACCAAACTCCGGAAAATGGAAGCCCAAACTATCCGGTACTCAGATTTTATCGCTCTCCGAAACCCTGCTCGATGAAGTTGTCCGAAATCCAACCTGGCTCAGCGACAAAGTAAATAAGGATTCTTTGTTGCAGGAAGCTTTGAATATCACTTTTACTGTACTAGATAAACATCCCAAAGGCCAGCGGGTCAATTTTGAAACCCTTAAGGAAATCATCGAAATCACCCTCCGGGCTGTAGCGATCAACAAATTAATATTAAAGGCTAAACCACAAGAACAGCCCATTCTTGAAAAGGCATTGGATCTGGTTTTTGAATTTGTTTTTAACGAACCTTCCACCGTTGACAAATCCGAATTGCTAATAGAAGTGCTCGAATATATGCTGGAGTCGGTCATTGCGGATCATCCCAATGAAGAAGGACTCATTATCGTAATGACGCTGCTTCAAAAAGACCTGAGGATTATTTCCAGTACAGGCATCAACGAAAACCTGGCGAACCAGCTGGTCCTATCTGCTCTAAATGCGCTGTCAGAACATCCTGAATTGATTTCTGATAAAATAGGGATTCAGAATATAGTGTTAGGGGTAACTTCCGCCCTGGCAGATTCAGGTATTACTCAACCCGGAATCATTGGCGAGTTTATCCGTTTGATTCTTGAGAATACTGCGGGAAATCTAAATCTGATCATCGATACTTCAAAACGGACGCAAAAAAATATCCTGGTGCTGGCTTTACAGCAAGTTTTGGAAGCGGTCAGCAAAAGACCGACTAGAGGTAAATGGAAACCCGAACTAACACCTGTCCAGATTTTGCAGATCACTGAAATGATCCTTGCGGAAATCCTCGCTAATCCACTATGGGTTAAAAATGATTTTATCCAAAACTTAATAGAGCTGGTTTATGAATCTTTAGAACAGGTTCCTAAAGACAAGCCGCTGCATTTCAGCACTATTGAAGCCCTGATAAAAGAATCCATTAAATCAGTAGACATTCGGCTTAACTTGGCAGTAAAAATGATCACAGCTGCCGATGGGAGTCAAAAGCTGGCGCTTAACTATTCACTGGATGGCCTCTTTACCGCCTTATTTGACGAAAGCAAAGGCACAATTGGCACTTGGACACTAACCCAATCTGACACTTTAAATACGATCATCGAATATTATTTATCCTTCCTGACTGGCCAAGAGGTAGACAAACAAGGAATGGATGAAGCCATTGATATTATTAAAAAAGCAGTTGACGATTTAAATAACGGATTGCTTTTTAAACTACAGCATCTATTGGATAGCCTGGAAGAAAAGATTAAGGATATTGAGATTCCAACTTAAATTAATAGTACGTCTGCCTACTGAAGACTGAGTACTGCTGACAGTCCTATGCACACGAGAATTGCACAAAACCATATTAGTTTTAAAAATCTATTAAAAAACGAAACCATGATCAGAAATATTTTACCTCAAAAAAAGCAAAAATTTAGTCTTTACACTACCCTCTTGTTCGCATTATTATTGAGCAGTTGTACTCATTTGATGCACCTCGATCGCGCTCAGGATGCCTTCAGTAAAGGAGCTGAATTAGAAAATGCCTCCTTATTTAATCCTGCTTCCATCTCAGCATCTTCTCCCCAAACCTATTATAATATCGCCTATGCAGAAGCAGACAAAGCTTTAGAAACAAAAGGTAAACTACAGAAAGTCAATGTATTAGGCACCACCTATTCAATAAAGGCACTATCTTCCTGGAAACTCAAAAACTACGATGAAGCAAGGAATCTTGCCAAAACTGCCAAGCGCTACATCAAGTCCGGTTCTGCCGATAATGGACTAAAAAAGAACGTATCCAGGGATTATGCAGTCATGGAAGCGCTGGATGCACTCATCTCCATTGAAGAAGCTAATGATTCCATTTACTCCCTTTTTGATCCCGGAAAAACAGTAACTGCAGAAGTTGCTATAGGCATTTATAAGAAACTGATCCATAATAGTGATACCAAAGGAAAAATAGAAACTGCAATAATGCAATTGGATGACATTTCCGCTACCGTAAATGAAAAGCATGAAGTGCGTATCTACTTCAATATGTCCCAACTCGCCGGCCTAAAAGTCTGGAGCGATGCATTGAGTAAAATAAAATCCCTTCTCCAGCAACAAGATGCCTACCAGGCCAATAAAGATTGGTTTAGAGATCAGGAAGATTTGTTTGATGCAAAAAAAGAAACTTACCTGGGCACACTTGCGACCAAACTTCCTAATGGAATAACCGATAGCGTTTATTTGTATTGGAAGTTTATTTTGTGATGGGGGAAGAAGGTACAGGGTATCACAGTCCGCTAAACAAAGCCATAATAACTAGGTAGCTACTATGTTTTTGAATAAAGCCACGAATTAACACCAATTGACACCAATAAATACATTTTCACATTCGTGAAAATTCGTGCTAATTCGTGGCTTTATTTTTATGCTACTTTCGCCCACTCCCGAGGCAGAGCCTTAGAGAATTCGTTTGATTAAAAATAAGGTTCACCCGCATGCGATGAATCGGGATTATGGACATCGACAAAAAAGTGCCCGAAAAAGGCTATTCACGCAGGTCCGAGACTCTCAGAGAGTCCCGCGACTCTTCGGAGCTGTCACCCAGCAGAGCAGTGATGTTTACCGGACAGTATGCCACAAAAACCGGGGTGACTCAAACGGATGATGCATTTAAAGAACCCGATGACCCAAATTTTCCATGGCTGCATGCCGATGGTTATAACACCCATTATTTTGGCAAATGTCATTTTGCTAATCCACCAAATCATTCGCTGGAGGACTTCGGATTCAAGTTCATATCCTGAGCCTCATGGCAGTTTTGTAAACAATCTTGAAAGAAAACCACAAAGTACCTGATCTTATCGGAGCCAATCTCAGTGATCTTATTAAGGGAAAACGAAACGCTAAAATTCTTGGGCCTGATGGCAAGCCACGTCAGGGGGTATTGTTTATAACAGACGATATGATTACTGAACCGCTCAAAAAAACAATCAAAAAACAAACGCCCGATAAATATGAAGTTTTTTTAAATGCCGTGAATCATTTCCGGGATTCAAAAAAACCAGACTGGAAACCCTGGATTTCCCGCTTAAAAGAAGGACCAGTCTGCCAACCTTGCCATGTACGATGCGTGCGGCAGGGAGATTGGAAACTTGCTCGTTACTTCGACCCCGCTGAAAAGGATAGATCGAAAGACCAATGGGAAATGTACGACCTAGATACAGATCCTAACGAAATGAAAAACTTGCTCGTTTACAATAAGAAATTTCCTACGGCATTTAAAAAAGGAAAACTGCCTTTGACACCGAAGCGTAAAGAAAAAATCGAACAAAAAGCTAAAGAACTTCGGAAGTTGTTGTTTAAGCTTGAAAAAGAGATGCTCCTCTAAAAGCGAAATATTGACAAGCATTGAAATGTAGGGTAATGGCAGGTGGCCTATGAATATTAACCCGTAGACCACCTGTTATAATTTCACTTTTTAGGCACCTACGAATGAATCACTCCCGGCGGATTATCCAGGTATAGAATATTAATATCTGTCCGGTCAAAACACTTTCCAAGCGTCAGACAACTATCTAAGGATTCAGCAAATAATAAGATGCCGTTTTCAGGCTAGAGATTTTGTTGTCTGCACTAAGGGTAATCACTTCTAAAACATTAGCTCAAACCTCGCAGCTTTCTAATTGAATTACAAAAGGTAAAATGATTTTTTTCGGTAATTTTAATGAAACCCTACTAGGTTTTTCATGCGCTATTCACAGCGAGCGTGCTTTAGGGACAGGTCTCAAATAATTGTCTGTTTTATAATTGTAGATTTTGTAATTCCCGCACTCCCCACTTTCAGCAGTCCCCCTGTTCTCCGCTTATGAAAAACCTGTTTGTCGTTTACCTTTTCGAATAATTTTTTTGCTTTCCTTTCCTTTTATTACCCCCTTTTTGTCATCTAGCCAAACGATGGCTCCCGTAGGGCATCTTTGGATAGGAACCTGCGTATAGTGATTTTCCGAATAATTGATCACCGGTAAATTGTGTTCCATTATAATGAGATCGCCGGGTGCGTCCATGGCACATTTTCCACAGGCAGTACAGCCCACCTGGCACTCTTCCAAAATATCATCTCCATGTTCAAGGTTCTTACAGGCTACCCACAGCCTGTGACTCACCGCTTGCAGAGAGAACAAATCCTTGGGGCAGACTTCAACGCAGTCACCACAAGCAGTACATTTGTCTACATCCACTACCGGGATACCAAAAGGATCCATAATAATGGCGTCAAAATCACAAACCTTCTCACAATCACCATGGCCCAAACAACCCCAAAAACAACCTTTGCCACCTCCTGAAACCAGCGAAGCTGCCTGACAAGATTGCAAACCCTGGTAGCTGGCCCGATTCAACGCAACATTGATACCGCCGGCACAGGCAAGTCTGGCTACCCGCTTTTCTTCGGCTCCCAGGGCAACCCCAAGAAAATCTGCAATTGCCACCCGCCCTTCTTCGGAGCTCACCGTACATTTTCCAGGTAAGGCACTCCCGGAAACAAGTGCTTCTGCAAATGGTCGGCAACCCGGAAAACCACATGCTCCGCAATTGGCATGAGGTAAAAGATCTTCAACCACTTCAATCCGTGGATCTTCGTAAACATAAAGCTTCTTGTTAGCCAAAATAAGCATTAAGGCTAAAACAAGTGTCAGACTTCCCAGTGCTGCAAGTGCAATAATGATGGTCATATTCGGATGCTGGTATTTGATTTTTTTAATGCTCGAAGACCGGAGTCAGAAGACGGAAGGACGCTCGCATTTTACGTTTGAGAGATTCTTCCGTCTTCGGTCTTCCGTCTAATAAATTATCTCTGCCCATTTTTTTCCGGCGATTAACTCTGCTTTACGGGTTTCCCATTTTTCCTTTGAACCCAAAATATTGGAAAATGCTTTATCAAGCAAGTTTCTGATTTTCTCATACCCGGCTACATAAATATGGGTGTTTGAATAAGACAACAATTCAAGAATTTCCGCAGCCCGTTCCTCAATTGCCTTGTCCAGTGCGATCGGATCAGACCAGTTCGGACGCGGGCTCAAAGCATGAAAAGCTTCAAAGGTCGACTCATCATAATAATTAGTTAAATCACCATCTTTTTCATTCATATAAAGCAATTCTAAACCACTACGGGCACCGTAAAATAATCGAATCTTACCTTTCCAATCTTTTACATTTTTATAAATGTGTTTTATAAATGCACGAAATGGCGCGATGCCTGTTCCCATTCCAATAAGGATAAGGTTTGAATTTTTATCTTCCGGTACTACAAAAGGCAAATTAAAAGGGCCGGTAATCGTTATTTCGTCACCTACCTTTCTATCGCATAAGTAATTAGATGCTACTCCATCGTAAAGCTCCCCGTTGAATTCATCCACATAGGAGCATCGTTTTACCAGCAATTTAATCTGCGGTTTTCCACTTTTTTTACCAGGTAGGTCAGCGACACTATATAATCGATGATGAACAGTATTTCCGAACTCACCCGAAGCGTTAACCAGTACACCAAAACTTTGGTCTACCTCGCATTCAAATCCTGATTGTTTTACTTCCAAGGATATTTCCCGAATTTCTTCCGTGTCATTGGGAGTCAAGCGTTCTGTCTTTTTGACGGTCGCTTTGTATTTATTTTCAATGTTGAAGTCTGCTAAATGTGCCATATTTTTTATGATTATTTTTTAATGTATTTTATTTTGATCCGTCACTTATCCTTTTTTATACAAATGGTAGAACAGCCACAATTTCCACAACTGGTTCTGCCAGCCATTACATCATCCTCAGAAATATACTCAGCGAATATCTTTCGCCAAAAGGACTGAATGGTGATCCATATGATCATAAGTGAGACAATCCCTCCGATTCCGATTATTAAAGATTCAAACATTATTTATTTTTTAATCTAGTCTATTTTTTTTTCCTTTTCCATACTACCAAAGAAAGTTATTTTGGACACAGAGATCACGAAGAAGACACAGAGGTCACAGGGTATTATTTCGTTGATTGTCAAGTCTTTGTGGACTCTGTGTTTCCTTGGTGCACTCTGTGTCCCACAAAATGTCCAGTAGCATGCTCTTTTTCAAACTAACTTCCTAATCCCGCGAATCCCATAAACGACAATGATAAAATACCAGCAATCAATAAGGTTAGCGCTGTTCCTTTCACCACATTGGGGACATCCGCAAAATCTAATTGCTCTCGCAAGCCTGCTATAAGTACTAGCGCCAATGTAAATCCGGCACCTGCTCCTAAAGCGTAAACGAAGCTTTCTATAAAACCATAACCTTTGTTCGTTTGGAATAGCGCCAAACCCAATATTGCACAATTTGTAGTGATCAAGGGAAGGAATATTCCCAGTGCCCTGAATAAAGCAGGGCTCATTTTCTTGATAATCATTTCTACTAATTGAACAGTAGAAGCGATCACTACAATGTAGCTGATTAACTGTAGAAAAGGCGCATTGATCGCTACCAACAAAGCGTGAATACCGTATGCACACATCGAACTGATGATCATCACGAAAGTCACTGCGCCACCCATTTTTGTAGCGGTTTCCATTTTACCGGAAACACCCAGGAAAGGGCAGATTCCTAAAAAATAAGCCAGTACGAAGTTATTGATCAAACTCGCATTAATGAATATGTACCAAAGTGATTCTTCTTTCATGCTTTTGATTTTCTTTCTTTTACATAATTAAAAATAAGTAACCAAATAGCCAGGGTAAAAAACCCTCCGGCTGGTAATATCATGACAATCCATTCCTGGAAATTATCCGGAAAAAATAGAAATCCAAAAATACTTCCGTTCCCAAATAACTCCCTCACCGAACCAAGACAGAATAAGGCGAAAGTAAATCCTATCCCCATACCCAAGGCATCTAAAATAGAGCTGCCAATGGTGTTTTTTGAGGCAAATGCTTCGGCTCTGCTCAGTATCAGGCAATTCACAACAATGAGCGATATAAAAGCGCCAAGGCTTTTATGTAATTCCACACTGATGGCTTGAATCACATAATCCGTTATGGTGACAAAAGTGGCAATGATCAAAATGTAGGAAGCAATGCGCACCTGCTTTGGAATGAAATCCCGAAGGGAGGAAACCAAAATATTAGACATCAATAAAACGAATGCAGTAGCAAGGCCCATCGCTAGCGCATTCTCAGCAGTATTGGAAACTGCTAATACCGGACACATCCCCAGTACTTGAACAAACACCGGATTATCACGCCACAAACCCTTGATAAATTCGTCCGTGGTAGGATGGCCTTTCAAAGTAGCCAGGAAACCTGAATCCGCCTTGTTTTGATTTTGATCGCTCATTATTGCGTTTTTTCACTTTCAAATGTTTCTTTATTATTATAAATCAAAGGCACCCACTGTTCAGCGCTCGAACCGATAATATCTCCAATTGCCCTTGAAGAGATAGTGGCTCCGGTGATGCCATCGACTTCCCAGGGATTTTCTTTGGCTCCGTGCTTTACAGGAATGACTTTATTTTTAAGTGCACTTTTATCATCGAGGAGTGATACATCCAAGGCTTTAAAGTTGGCCAGGAAATCATCATCCTTTTCAATTTTATCACCTAAACCCGGCGTTTCTTTGCTTTCTAATACATAAAATCCTACAATCACTTCTTTGTCGGGATCATATCCGTAAAGCACTCGTAAAACATCAGCAAAGCCTATTCCGCTTGCTTCTACAGCCACGCCCACCATCTTACCATTTTCGTCATAACCGGCATAGAACAATTGTTTCGCTTTGTCTTCACTACCCATCTCAGTGAAGCTGTTGTTTTGATCCAATTGATAACTTCTCTTTGTCACCATATCAGGAATGACTTTAAATATGGCTTTTTCCAATGCTTCTGCACGAAGCTTCTCTATTCTAGGCTTTGTTCCTTCAAAAGTCAGCACAATCAAAAGCGCACAAATTATCCCGATACCAACCATGGCTTGAAGCATTTTTGTGCTACTTG
>JBLHJZ010000162.1:0-8747 GCA_047619515.1 Saprospiraceae bacterium
CATAATTTCCAGCCGAATGATCCTACCCATGGTTGGAATGGAAAGCTAAGAGAGGAAGAAGTAAATCCGGGCGTGTTTGTTTACTGGGCCCGGGTGGAGTTTATTGATGGGGAGTTTTTGATATTTAAGGGGGATGTGACGGTGGTTAGGTAGGGGATTTAGGAATGAGGAATGAGGAATTAGGAATGTGCCCTTTCGAGCATTGGCGCTGGCTTGATACAGTGTATGAAAAGGCTTAGCTTAAGCGAGTCGAGAGAAGGAATGAGGAATAGGTCTGATGGGCAGAGGGTCACGAACGTTAATTAAGGGTGAGCCTATAGCCGAAATAACCAAACGAGGAAGTCGTTCAAAACGCAGTTTAGCAAGTTTGAAAATGCGGTACTCCTGATTTTAAGGATTTCTTTCTGGCAAGTGCTTCCAGAACTCAAAGTTCTATTGACTACTCACAGAATAGATTAGCATAAAAGTACAGATTTCTAAAAGATTATTACATACTTTTTTGTAATACTGCGACCTCGCTTAGGTAATCAGTAGGGAATCTCCTGCGTCCAGTTTTGTTCCAGCGGAACAATATTTTTGTAGCTCCGAAGGTGCGAAAAAAATTATCATTCCATCGGAATGGTATCTGGAAAATGCCTTTGTAACCGATTTATACTTCGCGCGGGATGAAATCGTGATTTTCATTTGAAGGTTTGTAGCCGCGCTCAGTATGACAAAAGATTGGTTTTCAATTAATTGCCATTCTTCGACAGGCTCAGAATATCGTGGAGAACGACAATGCCTCCACAAGGTCGGTACTGTGTCTCCACACACGTTATAGGCAAATAAAACCAAGGACAAATTTCTTATTTTGCTGGACAAATTCCCTTATTTTGTAAAGAAATAGACTATTATGCTTAGAACAAAAAATTTGTTCTCTGACTTGAGAAGTTGATTAAAGATGATATCGCTGTGGTAATGAATTCAATAGCAGGAGTTAATTAACTGGCTTTCAATGACTTACTTGTTATTTCAGGCTTAAGTAAAAACTCGCTTGCAGAAGGAATCTTCCAAATCTCTTTAAAAACGATATCCAGGTATCAAAAAGAAGGTAAAAAATTGAATCCCAGAAATAGTGAATTAATTCTTAAACTCATTCTTTTGTACAAAAAAGGCATTGAAATCTTTGGGAATACGGAGTCTTTTAATAATTGGGTATCTAAACCTTCTTTTGGTCTAGGTAGCATTGTTCCCTACTCTCTTTTAAATACAACAACAGGGATTGATTTAATCTTTGAAGAACTAGTTAGAATTGAATTTGGTGACTTAGCGTAAGATTGAAATGGAAGTATATAGAATTAGTTTAATCAAATGGACAAAAAAAATGGCTGCATCTGGATTCCCGACAAGATGGAATTCTAAAGGCAAATTCGTAATCTATACTGCAGGTTCGAGAGCATTGACCTGCCTGGAAAATGTTGTTCATCGAAGTGGGGAAGGATTTAATGATAAATTCAAAGTAATGCTCATTCAAATTCCAGATAAAATAAAAATGGAGGAAATTAGAATGGATTCTCTACCAAAAGGTTGGTCAAAATTTGAAAATTACTCACTCCCTCAAAAGATAGGCGATAATTGGCTTGAAAACAATCAAACAGCTGTTCTTAAGGTACCGTCTTCGATCGTAAATATGGAGTCTAATTATTTGCTAAACCCGAACCATGAAGACTTCAAAAAGATAAAATTAAGAGGAACTGAAGAATTTGAGTTCGATATAAGGATAAAAAAATAAGAAATGCCTATAACAATGTGGAAATCGACAATAGCCTCCACTCACGTTCTCAACTATCAAAAAAAATAAAAATAGCCATAACCATCAAATTTGAACTCACAAAATTAGTCCAATTTTATGCCTAAAAAAAATCTCCCTTCTACTGGTCATACCGATCAGAAAAGATTACGAGAACAGATTCAAACATTGCAGGATGAGCTAGAAGAAATCCAGAAAGAAACCCGAATTTTTGAAGCTTTACTTCATTCTTATATTAGTGATTTGATTGTAGAAGAACAAGAGTTATTTGTTTTATATACACAAATCAAAAAAGCAAAAAAAGCAAAGCGATTAGAACAAAAAAAACGAGGTAAAAATTATACGGAAACCAAGGGGCTGCAAATTATTTCTGAGAAGAAAAAAAACGTTATTCCATCCGAACAACAACAGGAGAAAAAAAGACTATACAGGGAAGCGATATTACATATTCATCCAGATAAATTCTCCATGAATGAAAAAGAAACGGATATAGCTACTGAGATTACGAGTCGACTCATCGAAATTTATAAGACGGGAAGTCTGGAAGCATTACAAGCATATCATACTCACATTTTTAAAGGAAATACGGATATCAATCTAGATGATGTAGCTTCTAAAGTAAAGGTTTTCGCTAAGGATAATTACTTGCAACAAGAAAAAGAACGAATAGAAAAAGCTATTAATTTAGCTAAGAATCATCATCTATATAAAGTTATTACCGAGTATGAAGATCCATTGGCTTTTATGTATGAATTAAAAGATTATTATGAAGATCGAATACTTAAATTAAAAAAAAGAACACGGAAAGGCCTTTGAAATAGTAATGATTTCAAAATACTAGAAAGAGGAGAAATTGAAATTCTATTCTTATTACTTATATTTGAAAAATCAGATGTCTTGTGATATCAGACGTTTCATAATCGACATCAAAAAAGACAGTTGAGAACAAAAGCTAAAACGTCAATACTCCGCATGCGCTCCGTACTGCGTTTAGTTAAGCGTTGCAGGTAACCCAAAAAAAATACCAAATACTAATTTTAATCCAATCGAATTTTACCGAAAGATAAAAATGATACCCTGGAAGAATTGATGAATAAAGAAAATAAAGCCTGGGTATTGGTTAAAGAATGAATTCAGAAAGCAAGATGGACAATTGAATTTTTTGGAAAGATATTTTGTGAATTCCTTGAACTTTTTTATTGATTTACCATTTAATTCATCGATTATTTTTACTATTTTCATTCTATGAAAAAGCAACCAATAGAACAATATAAGCCTGCTGAAAAACTTGAATTGAAAGAAATCAAAAAAGAATTATCGAAGGTATTTATGAAAGTTAATTGTCCTTCTTGTGAGGAGGCAGTAACTGCGGATAATTTGAATCTTCAGAATAGCTAGCAAAATAGGGTAACTGCAATGTTATTTTTTCTATTGAAAAAGAAGTCGGAAGTTTAAAACCTGAAATGGAAATGAAGCAAGAAATCTTTCGCCCTGAAGGAATTGATTTGTTTTTTTATAAAGATGATTTGGATATCACCATTCAACAGCATATTCAAGGCTTAGATTTATGGGGAATTATACTCTTACCTATAATCGCTTTTTTTCAATATTATTTTATTTTACCCAGGGGATTACTATCTACTTCCCAATTATTTTTGCGTTGGGTGCTTTGTATTTCCTTTACAAAGGATTTAATTATTCTAACAATAAGACATACATCGAAATCAATAATAAATTTTTGACCATTAAATATCGCCCTAAAAATCTCAAAAAAGATAAGGCTTATGCTGCTTATGAAATTGATCAATTGTATTTGAAACACTCTAGTGATGGTTTAGGACATTTTACTATTCACATGATGGTAAATGGTTTGGAAGGTCAAAAGCATGAAAAATTGATAACAGTTAATACACTTTCAAAAGCGAAATATTTGGAACAAGAAATAGAATGGTATTTGAATATTGAAGATAGAGAAATATCAGAAGCCAATGCTTAATAGTTGATTTATGGAGATCGGATTAGATGCTTTTGGAAGTATATTATTTTAACTATTGTTGAACAAAGAAAAAGAACAAAAAAGAAGGCTGACTGGAGCACCATGGAGAACGATAATGGAGACTGTTCAGATAAGTGTGTCCATTTGAAAACCTCGCAGATACTTCATTTCAAACATCACGCCTTTACAAATGACCCGAAAAAAGACCCCGACTACTGCATGGAACCGCAACAAGACGGCTGATCTATGACAAGAAATTGAAGAACTTTTGCTACTATACAATAATTCCCCAGGTAATGGGTATTCAGATGGTGATAAATGATTTGGGTAGACTTGAGCATGGAATAGTTTCGTAGAACGATTGTATACAGATTAACGAAAGATAAATACAAATCTGACTTATCAGGCACAGCCATTGTAAGCCAAATCCTGAATCCCCCACAAGCCCTTCAATCCACAATTAGCTATATCCTGTCAGATAATGTCTTTCTGTTATTATTTTCGGAATAATTCTTATAACTTTATAGAATACTTGAAACATAGTTTTGAGTATGTACGCTAAAAAAGAATAAATAATACCAAATATATGTCAGATAACTTAAGCGATCTCTCGGGAAGAAAAGGCCTTGTAGATAATCTTTTTGAAAAAATGGCCAATGCAGCGACTGCTACAGGAACCCCTTCTCAAAAGGATTTGGATCAATTAGCCGATGAATTTCTGATTGGAAAAGCCAATACTTACGGGGCAGTTACCTTCTACGACTTCATGAAGCCAGAGAATAAAGGTAAAAAGGCCTATATCTGTAATGGCTCAGCCTGTCTTTGCGCCGGTACCCAGGATGCCGTCAATAACGAACTGAAGAAGCATTTCAAAGAAGAGGAAATCGGTCATATGACCTGCCTGGGTCGTTGCCACGAAAATGCTGCCTTTCATATAAATGGGAAAAACTACTCCGCGCAGAGCATAGGAGAAATCACCGAAATCGTGGCAGGTACTTCTACGCCGAATCAGGATCATTATCATGTAAAAGCTTCCGGTAAGCAGATTTTGACTACCGAGCCGGAAAACTTTGATACTTATTATACCTTGCTTGGCGAGGTGTTGCAAAGAGAACCTACTGATATTCTCGATGAAATTGTAAAATCCAATGTCCGTGGCCGGGGTGGCGCTGGCTTTCCGATGGGCTTCAAACTGGAATCCTGCCGGGATACGGAAAGTGAAACCCGTTTCATTATTTGCAATGCAGATGAAGGAGATCCCGGTGCGTATTCTGATCGCTACCTTTTGGAAAAACAACCCCATGCGGTTTTGCTTGGGATGATGATCGCCGCCTATGCTGCGGACATTAACTGGGGCGTGCTCTATATTCGCGCCGAATATCCGGAGTCAATCGAAATTTGCAAGGCCGCTCTCCAGGAGTTACGGGATCATAAGTTTCTTGGTAAAAATATTCTGAATAGCGGTTTCGATTTTGATTTCAAACTGATTAAAGCGCAGGGAGCCTATATCTGTGGAGAAGAAACAGCGCTGATTAATTCTATCGAAGGTCAAAGACCAGAAGTCAGGATACGGCCTCCTTATCCGACGCAAAAAGGTTTGTTCAATAAGCCAACCGTAGTCAATAACGTCGAGACCCTCGCTTGTGTACCCTGGATTATCAAAAACGGTGGGCAGGCTTACCGCGAGATTGGGACAGCGAGATCCAGCGGAACAAAATTAATGTGCCTTGATAGTTTTTTCAATCGCCCCGGAATGTACGAGGTGGAAATGGGCACACCTCTTGAAGAAGTAATCTACGAATTGGGTGGCGGGTTTAAAAAGCCGGTCAAAGCCATGCAAATCGGTGGGCCACTTGGAGGAATCGTTCCGGTTGATAAAATTGCTGACCTGACGGTTGATTTCGAATCTTTTGCAAAAGAAGGATTTTTGCTCGGACACGCTTCCGTGGTTTGTGTCCCTGAAGATTTTCCGATGATCAAATACCTGGAGCATTTATTTGACTTCGCCGCTTATGAGAGTTGCGGAAAATGCTTTCCATGTCGCTTAGGTACCAAACGAGGCCATGAATTACTGGCAAAGGCTATTAATAGCGATTATAAAATTGACAAGACTTTATTCAATGATTTATTAGATACCTTGACACAAGGTTCCTTATGCGCGCATGGCGGTGGAATCCCGCTCCCGGTTCGCAATGCACTCCATTATTTTGAAAAAGAAATGCAGGAGTATTTTACTTAAAAGCGACTCTCTTTCACGTTTACCCTGAGTGAAGCTTGTATCGAGCGACTCTTGTCCTTTCGAGTGACATAGGAACCGAGAAACAGTCGAGATAAAGTGAATCGTACTCTTTCAAGTTTAGCGTAGCGTAACTTGGAAGCACAAATAAAAACAAGTTTCTAACTTGTTCAATTTAAAAAAAAGAAATTACAGATATGACTGCCAATCCAAAAGTTAAGACCAAATTCGCCTTCATCAATAATAAACCTTATGAAGTGCAACCCGGAGAAACCGTCCTCTCTTTCCTGAGAAGACACCAGGGGCAAAATACAGTCCCTACACTTTGCGATGCACCCAACCTCGAACCCTTCGGTTCCTGCCGGGTTTGCAGCGTCGAAATGTCTATGGAAAGAGACGGCCGAATGAAAACCGTAGCCTCCTGCCATACGCCTATTTCAGAAGGTAGTTTTATCTATCCAAATACAAAAAGCGTCCGAAAGCTTCGGAAAAATATCATTGAGCTGGTGATTACTGATCACCCGCTGGATTGCCTGACCTGTGAGGTCAATGGCAATTGCGAATTGCAAAGTGTAGCTGCCCAAGTGGGTATCACCGGTGTTCGTTATCCGGAAGGAGAAAACCATTTGGACAAACAAAAAGACCTGAGCCATCCTTATATGGTTTCCGATATGTCGAAGTGCATCAATTGCTATCGCTGCGTACGTGCCTGCGATGAAGTACAAGGCTCACTAGTGCTGAGTATGGCAGGCCGGGGTTTTGATAGTCATATCGTAAAAGGTGCCGGGCTTTCCTTTATGGAATCAGACTGTGTCAGTTGCGGCGCCTGTTCTCAGGCTTGTCCGACCGCTGCCATATCTGATGTTTTTCTTTCAAAATCCAATGTACAGGCCGAGAAGACCCGAACTGTTTGTACCTACTGCGGAGTGGGCTGCAACCTTGAAGTATCTCATGAAAATGATGAGATTATGAGTATTCAGGCACCTTGGGATGCCGAAGTAAATGCAGGCCATACCTGTCTGAAAGGACGATATGCTTTCAAATTTTATGATCATCCCGACCGCTTACGCGCTCCGATGATCAAGCGAAACGGAGCATTTGAAGAAGTCAGCTGGGAGGAAGCCTATGATTATATCGCTTCGAAATTGACCGGCTATATGAAAAGCGAAGGGCCCGATTTTCTCGCTGGCATCTCTTCTTCCCGTTGTACCAATGAGGAGAACTATCTGATGCAAAAGTTTATGAGGGCAGTGATAGGAACCAATAATATTGATGGTTGTGCAAGGGTCTGCCATTCTCCGACAGCCTTGGGGATGCAGCGAACTTTTGGAACAGGCGCTGCCACCAACTCCATCGAAGATTTGAAACATACGGATTGTATTCTGGTGATTGGCGCCAATCCAACGGATGCCCACCCGGTGACGGGAGCGAAGTTGAAGCAGCATGCCATGAGTAACAAAATGACCATTGTCATTGATCCTCGGCGTACCGAGATGGCCAGATATGCACATTACCATTTAGCGCTTCGCCCGGGAACGAATGTAGCAGTGATGAATATGATGATGTATTACATCCTCGAATCGGGACTGGCGGATATGGATTTTATCAAAAACAGAACAGAAGGGTATGATGACTTTTTAAAAGAAATCAATAATGTCGACCTAGCTATGATGGAGGCCATCTCCGGTGTGGATAGAAACCTTGTCAAAGAAGCTGCCCTTGCTTACGCTGCTGCCGATAATGCGATGTCTTTCCATGGTTTGGGCGTAACGGAACATTACCAGGGGACTTTTGCAGTGATGCAAATCGCTAACCTGGCGATGATGACAGGGAATATCGGAAGGAAAGGAGTCGGTGTAAATCCATTGAGAGGTCAAAATAATGTCCAGGGAAGTGCAGATATGGGAGTACAACCTCATCAGGGAGCAGGATATATGGATATCACCAAACCAGAGAATAATAAAAGGTATTCTGAATTTTATGGTGTTGATATTCCAAAAGAAATCGGCTATAAAATCCCGGAAATGTTTGAGGCTGCCATCGCTGGTAAATTGAAAGCCATCTGGATTATCGGGGAAGATGTCGTACAGACGGATCCGAATACGCAGAAAGTGATCAAGGCTTTGGAAAGCACAGATTTTGTAGTGGTGCAGGAACTCTTTATGACAGAGACGGCTAAGTACGCAGATGTTGTTTTACCGGGTGCTTCTTTCGTTGAAAAGAGCGGAACTTTCACCAATGGCGAACGAAGAGTTCAGCGAGTCAATAAAATAGTAGAGCCCGTCGGAAACGCTAAAGCAGATGGGCAGATCCTCGTAGACATCATGAACCGAATGGGCTATCCACAACCGGATTATACCCCCGATGGCATGTTGGAAGAGATTTCTCAGATTGTTCCTTTCTTTGCAGGCATCAAATGGGATGAGTTGGGTAAAAATGGTAAACAATGGCCGGTAGCATTGGATGGTACAGATACTCAAATTCTCCATTTGGAGACTTTCAAAAGAGGGTTGGGGCGTTTTGAATTCCATCCTTTTGTAGAGTCTACAGAGATTCTCGATAATGGGAAAGAATACCCATATATCCTGACGACCAACCGAAACCTGGAGCATTACAACTGCGGTGCGATGACGCGCCGGACCGGAAATGTTGAACTTTCTACCGAAGATGTCCTTTTGATTAATCAAAAAGATGCCAGTGAAAACCTCATCAACGATGGTGATATG
>JBLHJZ010000163.1:0-8702 GCA_047619515.1 Saprospiraceae bacterium
GTGGCTACAACAGTCGTTACTAAGATACAAGCGGACTTTAGTCTGTTTAATAGAAAAGCTCCTTTTTAGGGGCTTTTCTTTTTTTATGCTTCTTCGACTCGCTACGCTCTCCTTTGATAAACTCAGGACAGGACTCAGAAGGACAATTCGACTCGCTATGCTCTTCTTCGATAAACTCAGGTGCATTCTCAAATCTGGAAAAACCGTAAAACTTAATCCGATTTGATTTTCGCAAAATATTTCCTCGCTTCCTTCATTACCCTGGGTGCCATTATAAGTGTAGCCGTCATTGTAGGTATAGCCATCAGTGCAAAAAAGCCATCAATTAAATTGAGCATTGCGCTGAGTGGAAAAACAGCCCCCATAATGATGCTGGCGATATAAAAGTAATTATAGATTCCTTTATTTTCTACCCCAATCAAAAAAGACATACACTTGGTGCCATAATAAGAATAAGAAAATAAAGAGGAGATGCTGAATATGGCAACACAAATCAAAAGCAGGTATTTTCCAACGTAAGGAATAGAATCTTCAAAAGCGGAAGCAGTCAATGATACGCCATTTAATCCTTTAATTTCCCAAACTCCCGTCACCAGGATCGCTAAAGCCGTCAAGGTGCAAATGACAAGCGTATCTATTGCCGGTCCAAGCATAGCAACCAAACCTTCCCGGACTGGTTCTGATGTTTTTGCAGCGCCATGTGCCATCGGTGCCGTCCCGATCCCTGCTTCATTAGAAAATGCACCACGACGAATGCCTAATAAAATAAGCCCGCCTAACATTCCACCAAGTAAAGGATCTCCACTATAATTTTTTGCAGCAAAAGCATCGGTAAAAATCAACATCAGATATTTCGGTAATTCTTCGATATTGACAAAAAGAATGATAGACACCGAGCCCATATACAAGAGTACCATCGCCGGTACCATCGCCGCCGCCGTTTTACTGATCCTTTTTAATCCGCCAAAGATAATGACAGAGGTGATAACTGCGAGCGTTATCCCTATTATCCAATTGGAAATCGCTAGAGTTATCCCATTAGGTATCAATATCGTATCCCGAATAGGGTTTAACAAAATATCCTGAATCGCCTGGGTCAATTGATTCACGTTGAATACCGGAAGCGCACCAATCAATCCGGCGACACTAAAAAACACAGCCAGCGGCTTCCATGATTTACCAAGACCTTCAACAATAAAGTACATTGGCCCGCCCTGCAACTGTCCCGCAGAATCCTTTCCCCGATACAGTATCGCCAGAGTCGAGGTAAAAAACTTGGTAGCCATACCGATGATCCCACTTACCCATAACCAGAAAATAGCACCCGGCCCTCCAATAGTAATGGCGACCGCTACCCCTGCAATATTCCCCATGCCTATCGTCGAAGACAAAGCTGTGGTCAATGCCTGAAAATGACTAATCTCGCCTGGGTCATTGGGATCGTCATATTTTCCCCTGAGTACCTGGATCGCATGCCTCAGATAGCGGAAAGGTAGAAATTCGGAAAGGATCAAAAAATACAGCCCACCTCCTACTAATAAAATGAGTAGTGGTAATCCCCAGACAAAACTGGAAAAGGCGGCAATGAAGAGGTTAATTTTTTCTATTATTGCTTCCAATTCGGATGTGCTTTACTTTTTTTTGATAATAAAAGTTTAAAGCTACCGAATTAAATGAACTTTTACGCTGTGCAAAAGTAAAGTTGTATTTCTTCAGCTCTTTTGTAGCTAGGCCGTAGTTTTTATATTTTCAAATAGTTCCGACACTGCGTTTATTGCAATGTTTAACGCTCTTAAAGAATTTTTCTTCTTGAACGAATGTGCTTCCATTCTAACCAATATATTTTTCAATATTTTAATTGCATCATTGATATATGGACCTTTATTCAACATGATACATTCTGCCTGTACACCTTGCACTACGTCACTAATTTCAGCTCTGGTTGGAATCCCTGTTTTAGCGAGGTTCTCCAGTACCTGAGTTGCCCAAATTACGGGAATATGGGCTGCTTCACAAATCCATAGTATTTGGTTTTGAACCTCAGAAATCCTTTCAAAACCAATTTCCACCGCTAAGTCCCCTCTTGCTATCATTACGCCTATTTTATTGCGCTTCATTCCTTCAAGTAAAATATGGGGCAAATTTTCAAAAGCTTCCTTATTTTCAATTTTAAAAACGACTCCTATCTCACAGGCATTATTGATATTCAATTGTTCATATAAATACCTGACATCTTTTCCGGTTCTTACAAAAGAGTATCCCAGAATATCAGCATGCTGACATACAAAGGGCAAATATTCGATATCTTTTTTTGTTAAAGCAGGAAGATTTAATTTAGTATTCGGAAGGTTAATTCCTTTGTGTGAAGATAATGTTGATTTATAGCAGTTAGTTATTAAAAGTTCAACCTCATCTTCTCTTTTAGAAATGACCACAGATTTTATCATGCCATCATCAAATAAAACAATATCTTCTATATTGACATCATCAATTATTTGATGAAGCGAAACACCAACCTCCGCTTTTCCGAGCTGCTCATTCATTTTTCCAAACGTTGATTTTTTTCCTAGTGTAGTCTTCTTAGTTAAAATAATATGCTCTCCAGTCCTCACCTTAATGCCTTCCATTATTTTTCCATTATTTCCATGTATTTCAATTTGGGATGTCCTGATTTTCGGACCTGATAAGTCCATATAAATTTTTATATTCTGCTTTGTTTCATTTTTGATTTCTTGAATAAAATTAACCATCTTGGTCCATATACCTATATTTCCATGACTTAAATTTATTCTCGCTATTTCCATTCCGTTTAAAACCATTTCCTGGATGATTGATTTATCCTCAGCCGCTTCGTTTGGGAGTGTTACCATTATTTCGGTAAAATGCTTTTTGCGTGTTTCATTGAATAGCCGGTCCGCATGCTTCTTAACTAATTTTTTACTTCTTTTATATCCGATTAATTCTATCTTAGGCACCTCCGCGAGAGGAAGTCCTTGCATTAGTTTTAAATTTTTTACAACATTATGCAAATTGCTATAGACATACCCTTCTGATGTTCTTAAAGAAGATACTCCATACTCAGATAAACTATCATGATATTTTCTCAAATCAAAACTTCTTAGGATTAGGTATCTACATAAGTTCTTAGCACTTAATTTATACCCTTCATGGATTTGAGAAGTAATTATATCTATTGCTGATTCACTATCAATAATTGATTTTAAAATCGTACTCAATTCATTCTCTAACTTCTTGATTTTCATTTCTACTCTACTTTTAATTACCTCCAGACTGGATCAAACCTACTGCTGAAACATTTTTACTTGCATCTTCAATGATATTTGCATAGCGATCAATTAGAAACCCGATAAAATATCCTTTTCTGAGGTCTTCCTCTAATTACTCTGACGGCATATCCATTGTTCCCGGCTGGCTGTCTTCTATTTTTTGATCAATTGGTTTGAATAATACAAAAAATTCAATATTTCAATTTGTGATTTTATAAATATTTCAATTAATTTTATTTGTCCATTTATATATTTTTCTTGCCTTTTATTTAATAAAAAAACAGAACTTTCTCCAAATCTGAATTTTTCATTTTCCCCGTCCAATAGTCGCTTGTAGTTTTCTACATTTTGGTTTAACAAATTAAATTGTTGCAGTAAGAGAGCTTGTTGTTGCAAACTACTTTCGATTTTATTTTGTAATTCATTCCTTTTGTTTTGAATACCTAATGCAGTTTCTCTTAATTTAATTTCCCCTCTTTGAATATCGGCTCTTTCGGTTCTTAAAAGCAAAGGCATAGAAAAATCAAACCCCCATTTGTAATTGGTAGCAGAAAAATTGGGTGCAATGCTATTTTCAGATGTTGTTAAAAGCGGATTATATTTAATTTGCAGCTTGGGTTTTAATTTTTCTCGCTTTAATTTCTGTTCTATTTCAAAGTAAGACAATTTATTTATGGCAGCCAAAATTACAGGATGACTAGACAAATTTGGGTTTTCAAAATTTACTGTTTCGGAAAAAAAAGCATTTTTGTAATCCTCCGGAATTGTATTTTCTTGAAGAGCAACAGGAGCTTCATCATACCACAAGTAATTTTCTACCTTTTGTCTGGCATCGATCAAGTCCAGCTCATTTTTTTGTAAAAAAGCAATAGCATCCTGATACAAAATAAATGCCTCTAAGGTGTCCATAGCTGTTTTTTCTCCACCTTCAAAAGTTTGTTTGGTGTTATCAAAATAGGTATTGGCAATCGAAATATTTTCTGTTAATACGACTTTGGAATAGTAGTATTCTTGCCATAGAAAATAGGCAGAAAATGCATTATGAAGTAATTCATTTAAGGCAATTCGTTGCTCATTTTTAACCAAATCCTGAAAGACCTTTGCTTGCTCTAATGCGATTTTCCTTTCGTTTACGATTAAGCCTTGTAATACATTTACTTCAACCCCAATATACCATAGACCAAAATCATCTGTAGAATTTTCAGGATTCAAAAATACTCCCTCTGTATTTTCGTATCCTCCCACAACGTCAATTCCTAATTTGGTGGGAAATTTTAATTTGGCTTGGTACTGACGGTAATACAATTTGTCATCAAAATTCTTTTGATTCCAGTCAGCGCTAACTACAGGGTCTAAATTCCCCTTAGCCGCTAATAACGCTACTGCACCTAAATCCAATCTCAAGTTTGCCTGTTTTGCAATGGGGTGATATTTGAGAAGGTTGTCTAAAAATTCCTTGCAGGTAAGCTCAATGCTTTTTGTTTGCCCTTGGCAAATTGAGGTAATACAAAAGCATAAAAGAAAAGCTAATACAAAATTTCTACTTCTTATTGTCCTACCCATTATTTGTTTAGTTGAATATTTTCTAAGTTTTTGCCGTGAGGAGCAGGAATTCCATGTTCATCAACCTTAACAAAAACGATTTTGTCTATCTTGATAATGGTCTGTTTGGAAAATACATTCCTTACCTCGCATGAAAAACTAATTGAGGTTTTCCCAATGTTTATAAATCCCAATCCGATTTCTATCACGTCTCCTTGTTGAGCGGAACTGATAAAATCAATTTCTGAAATATATTTCGTCACCACATTTTTCGTGTCCAATTTTGTCATGGCATAAATTCCTGCTTCTTCATCTATCCAGCGCAATAGGGCACCTCCAAATAAGGTATTTCTAGCATTCAGGTTTTCAGGTTTGATTAATTTACGGGAATAAAATTTCATATTACTTGACTGATTTTATAGGTGCTTTACGTTTAATGCTCTCTTCTTTTTCCTTTTCTTTTTGGTAAAAATCAGGAGGGAATCCGTTCAATTGTCGCCATACTTCATACCAAATGGGGACTTCGTTGAGTAGAATAAAAGCACTCACTCCTGTTCCCACTCTAAGTTCTTCAGGCCAATCTTTTTCTGTTTTATCAGGACTTATTAGAATTCGATAAAAACCATTATCACTAATAAATTGGTCAATGGCTACGATATCTCCTGAGAATACTCCTGTTGAAGATTCGGGCCACCCGCTAATGACAATAGCTGGCCAGCCATCGAATCTTAAACGTACATTATTACCGATACTCAATAAAGGCAAGTCTTGCGGCTTCATATAAGCTTCGATTGCTAAATCGTATTTAGAAGGCATAATAATAGCAATGTCTGTCCCCTCTTTTATAGTCTCACCAATCCCCTTTTTTATAGTTTTAGTAATATAACCGGATTGCGGAGCTGTTATGAAATAAAATTTTTGCCTTTCAGTATAGTTGCTAAATTGATTTCGAAGTTTGGAGGTGGCAGCCATGCTTTCCAATTTGTCAGATAAAGCAGACTGCTGGTCGGATTGCGATTTAGCCAGCTTGTCGGCATATTCATTATCAATCGCCAACAATTCAATAGTTAAATTAGTCAAGACGTTTTTTTGATTTGATAATTTATTTTCCTGAACGCTGACTTTTGCATTAT
The DNA here is from genome assembly GCA_047619515.1 of Saprospiraceae bacterium. Taxonomy (GTDB): domain Bacteria; phylum Bacteroidota; class Bacteroidia; order Chitinophagales; family Saprospiraceae; genus JAHDHW01. Next base: position 5,963 of record JBLHJZ010000163.1, read on the forward strand.
CTGATTGTATTTTAAGTTCTTTTCCTTGTAGTTCTGTAAGCGTTTTTAAGCCTTTATCATATAATTGTTGGGTACGGGAGAGCTGGTTTTTAGCAATTTCCAGATTGGTTTTAAAAGCAACCAAATCTATACTGTCCATACTGATTTTATTTCGAGCTTGTAGTATTTTATTAAATGTCTGCTCTCGTTTTAGTTTTAAGGATTCATTTAAGGCGGCATATTGGTTTTGGAGGGCGATTACTTTTTGTCGATAGGATTCAATGCTTTGAGATTTTGCCTCCACTTGTTCAGCTGTTCTCATAAGTAAGTCGGGGTCAAAATATTCGCTCTTGACCTCTGATATAAAAACAACCGTATCCCCTTTTTCAACAAAATCTCCTTCCTGAACAAACCAGTTTTCTAAGCGACCTGCAATAACAGATTGAATAGCCTGAGGACGTTGTTCAGGAGACCTTGTCGTGACATACCCTTTTGCATTGATGTTTTGTGTCCAAGGCAAAAACAAACAAATAATTAAACTAAAAATTAAACCTGTAGCCAGCAAAAATGATATTCTTCGGATATGGCCTTTTCTCAATAATTTATAGGATTTAAACTCCTCTAAACTAATAAAATCAGAAATACTATTTTCTGTAATATTCAACATGGTTCGTACCTATTATAATTTGTTTAAATTAACAACCCGGCTACACTTTTCTTTCCAATAATAAAAATCGGAAACCACGATTACTGTCCAATTTCGCGCATCATCCATTAGATAATTGATGATGCTAATCTTATCTTTTTCTTCAATAAATTGCAAAGGATCTTCCATTAATAGTAGTTTGGGATTGTTTACTATTGTTCTTGCAATTAGCAATTTCTGAATAATACTTCTGGGTAGTCTTCTTCCACCACTATCTACAAAACTATCTATACCTTTCGATTGATGGATTATAAAATCATTGAGTTTTAATATTTTGAGTACTTCTGCAATTTCTCTTTCAGAAACTTCTCTTCCCATCGCAATATTCTCTCTAATCGTGCCTTCAAATATTTGATTAGTCGAAAAAGAGACTCCAAAATTATCGTACAATTGGTCTCTTTGATAATTGGAAAATGGCATATCGTTTATATATAATTCACCATCATCAATTTGGTGTACACCTGCCAATATTTGAAGTAGTAAGGATTTTCCGCTGCCTGATTTTCCACTCAGTACAACTTTTTCATTTGCAGCTATCTCGAAAGATAAATCAGTAATGATCTTATTTCTTTCCGCAGGAAAACCGAATTGAATGTCTGCTGCTTTTATTGAAAGTCCGCAGTCAAGAATGACTGTAGCTTCCCCATTATTTTTGTCCAGGTCTAAATCTGTTACGTAACCTATTTTCTCCAAAGCGGTTAGTACATCATAAATACTGTCTATGATTCTTATTACTTTTTCAATAGAATTGATAATAAGAAGGATGATAATTTCGGCAGCTACAAATTGCCCAATATTCATCTGTTCTTGAAAAACCAAATAACCTCCTAAAACCAATAGACCAGCAGCCAAGATTACTTTAAACCCTATAAAGAGCCTAAACTGATTAATCAATACTTGGAAATGTTTTTCTCTCGATACAAGATAACCTTGTACGATGCCATCTGTTTTGTTTAGATGAAATTTACTATTGGCATTGAGTTTAAAACTGCTATTAACCCTTGCTATTTCTTCTAACCAATGAACTAATTGATATTTATATTTGCTTTCTTTTAGACTGGTATCCAACCCTTTTGGACCTGTAATTTTAAGAATGAGCCATAAAATTATGGTGAGCGCAAATCCAAGAACAATAAAATAGGGACTGTAAATAGCTAATAGAATCAGACCAAAGACAATCTGAAAAATAACCAACGAAAAATCAATCAATATTTTGGGCAATCCTTTCTGTATGGTTATGGTATCGAAAAATCGGTTGACTAATTCCGGGGCATGGATTTTATCTAATTGAAGAAAAGTTATTTTAGGAATTCGATAAGCAAACTCAAACGCAGAACGGGCAAATATATCTTGTTGGATATTCTCTACTATTCTTAGCTGAAGGACTTGAAGAGTACCTGTGATGGCTATCCCTATTAAGACAAAACAGACTAAGATTACCCAGGTAGAGGTTAGCTCTCCTGTTTGTAGAAAATTGATGATTGCTTGTATTCCAAGAGGTAAGGTGAGATTGACCATTCCAATAAATAATGCATAAGCGTAAATCTGCCTTAATTCAATTTTATATTTTTTTAATAGGTTCCAAAATCTTTTTACTGGTAATATCGTGTTGTGCTTTTCTTCTTTCATTTGCTAGCGAGATTGAAGGATTTCGTTTTTGTTTTGTATACCTAGAACGTTTGGCGGATTAAATGAACTTTTACTCTGTGCAAAAGTAAAGTTGTATTTCTTCAGCTCTTTTGTAGCCAAGTTCTGCACTCTTTTCCAAATCAGAACAAGCCGAAATCCGGTCATAAAGTAAGAAAAAAGCCATTGCCCTGTTAAAATAAGCTTCTGCATAATTCGGATCTGACTCAATAGATCTGGTGTAATCATCTATGGCTTTTCGATGCAAACCAAATATCAAATACAAATTCCCCCGGCTTTTCCGCAAACTCGGGCTTTCGGGGTACTCTTCAATCGACAAATCCAAATCAGTAATGGCACCATTAAAATCACCCAACATCTTTTTTGTCAATCCACGATTTAGAAAGGCCTCCATGTAAGTTTTTCCAT
>JBLHJZ010000164.1:0-8644 GCA_047619515.1 Saprospiraceae bacterium
TGACAGTTGTCCTTTATGATCCAGGATTTTTGAATTTCAAAATCAGTATCCATTTTCGACAGTATATCATCCGCTTTACACGCATCTGGTATGCCATAACCATAGCCTCCAAGGATATCAGGATTTCCGTACCGGTCAGCACTCTGGCGGACAGCGGTAATGATTTCCATGTTGGATCGAAGTGGATGAGCTTGTTTTAGGCAAGCGACCATACCCGCTATCGCAGGCCCTGCGAAAGAAGTTCCGTTGCCTTTACGAATATCACCATTGGGTTCGATGATAGTTGTTTGAAAACCTACCGCCATTACATCAGGCTTTACTTGCCCATCCGCAGAAGGACCAAAAGAAGAGAATCCTGCTTTTTTGCCATCTATTCCGGCAGCCCCCACCGTCAATACTGAATCTGCATCACCGGGAGTGGCTAGATAATACCAATCTCCATTTCCGAAATTACCCTGGATGGTAACCACCAAAACACCTTTAGATGCAGCATAATCGGCGGCTTTTGCAATAATGGAAGTATTGCCATCAAAATCGCTTTTGTAATCGTAATTCCCCTCCCCTTCATCAAAAGTATTGTATTGCAAAGAACTGGTAATCACATCTGCTCCATTTTCCAAAGCCCAGTCAACGGCATACTTCCAGTTCATTTCTTCCTTGTGCGTCTCTGTGGGGGTATATTCTGTACGAGCCAGCAGCATATTGGCATTATAAGCCGTCCCGATATATTGGCCAGGAAGATAACCGTGGACGATAGAAAGCGTATTGGTGCCGTGTGAGCCATTGCCTTCATATTTCAAAGTACCGTCGATTTGAAAATCATACTTTCCTTTTACATAATTATTCACCCTTGCATATTCAAAGGCTTTTAATTGATCAAAGCCATCGAAGCCGTCGTCGAAATGCGCAATCGTCACTCCTTTTCCGGTGAACCCTCTTTGGTGAAGACAATCCAGGTTTAAAAATTCGATCTGTTCTTTGGTCATACCATAATCTGGTACATCCTGGGCAAATGAAATAGTGGTCATCAGAACCAGGGAAATTAGGAGGAGGGTATTTTTGAGTTGCATGGAAGGCAAATTAGGAATTAAGAATTAGGAATTAGGAATTAGGAATTAGGCGCCAAGTTATGAGGCTCACAAATGGATGCTTGGTTCCTTTTATTATCAACAGTTTAGGGCTCCGCAAACACTGATCGTTTGTCCGGACACATAACTGGACATATCAGAAGCCAGGAAAAGACAGACATCTGCTACTTCTGCTCCCTGCCCGAGTCGTTTCATCGGGATACCTGCAAGAAAAGCTTCTTTGGTTTTTTCATCTAACTCCTGTGTCATATCTGTTTCGATAAAACCAGGGGCTACTGCATTACACCGGATACTGCGAGACCCCACTTCTTTGGCGATAGATTTTGAAAACCCAAAAATCCCTGCTTTTGAAGCGGCATAATTCGCTTGTCCTGCGTTTCCAAAAATGCCAACCACAGAACTCATATTGATAATAGAACCCTTTCTATTTTTCAGCATGGATCTTAGCACATGTTTGGTAAGATTAAAAACAGATTTAAGATTGGTTTCGATGACCTGATCCCATTGTTCTTCACTCATCCTCAACATCAGGGTATCCCTGGTGATGCCTGCATTATTGACCAGGATATCTATTTTTCCATAATCTTCCAACACTGATTTTATCAATTCTTCTGCCTGCGCATAGGAAGAAGCATCGGAGCGGTAAGCTTTTGCGTTGCTTCCCAACTCTTTTAAATCGCTTTCCACTTTTTTTGCGCTTTCTTCGGAGGAGAGATAGGTAAAGGCAACATCGGCACCTTGTTCTGCAAATTTTCTTACGATCGCTTCTCCAATACCCCGTGATCCTCCTGTCACCAAGGCTACTTTTCCTGCTAGTATTTTCATTTCGTTTGTTTTCTATTTTGTTGGTAAAAGTATATAACGACACGAAAATAGTAGAATTAAGCATCTTATAAAAATATACCGCCGACGAAATGCTTTGGGAGTGAAAATCGTTACCATGGATCAATAAAAAAGAGGAAACAACCTTAGTCATTTCCTCTTTTGTTTGATAGAAAATAATGATGCTATCTATATTTATTCCTTGGGTTATGGATTTGAAATCTCACATTCTGAATCCTCATCATTCAACATAATCGGACTTACCGAATCAGTCGATATTTTTTTAGCGGGGACATATCCCAGATTTCTTTTGCCATACCATCCACCACAGCCTTTTTTCGCACAGGAACTTAAGCCTATCGAAAGTACAAATAGAAAAGCAAGCATAACAATCGAATAGTTTTTCATAAGTGTTTTTTTTTTAGAAGTACAAAAGTAATTATTTTTTTTTAGGAAAGACAATAGAGTTTATTCGGTTTTAGGTGTTCAGTGTGTTCGGTGCCGCTCTGGCGGACAAAATTTTTTAAAATAAAATCTAATGCACTCTAACCAAAATTGATACCAAGCTATTCCCGCTCTTTTATACGGACTACGAAATAGTATAGACTTGAAAATAGGCTTTCGTGTCAATATATAATGATAATCTTAATTAAGATGCTCAAGTGGCAAATGCCAATTCTTCTTCTTGGGTACTGCTTTAGGGACAGTATATAACGATCAAATGGTGAGAATAGCGCTTTAAGAAGGGTAAATTATAAGCATTTTTCTCAAACTGCAAAAGGGTGGCTGGATGAGGAGTTCTAATAGCGATAGTCCAATTTATCGCAAGACTAAACCCAAGGGGTTTTGAAAAATTCTTCTGACACTTTTTTTATTGAAAAAAAAGTACCCAAACCCGCCTGCCGGTCCCTACGGACACGTTCTGTGCCGGCAGGAATTCTAGTCCAAAAAAAAGGCTATTGACGCAGGCCGTCACCCGCGCCCACCTTTTTGGACCTTCCCAACCCGCGCAGTCTGCTAAAAATTAATGATTCTGCTTTTTATTTTGAGCAAGATCTGCTTTTTGAATTTTGAATATTAGTATTTAACATTGATGTAATGCCTCATGGGGTAGTCATATCCAGTAGAAGGAGTCCGCTTCCCAGCCTCTTAAAAGGAGCGCTGTTTATCCACGAACGTCTAGCGGTGTGCTTTCTAAATGGAGTATATGTGGTAGATTCATCAATATTATCTCGTTCTAGCTTATATTTTAAAACATTTTTATATACTGATAATCAATGATTTAGTAATTTATTGTTTTAATATTTTTATTTTTATCTCATTTTTGTTTGAATAATAAACAATTTGTTTTAAATTTGCTTTATACTTGTTTTAAAAACCTTTTTATTATGGAAAATAGGAGAAAACCAAAATACGATATTCCACTTATTATTGTGGACACCCGGCAAGGGCAAGATGACATTCCCAAGAAGGAGAAAAAAATTCATCACATCATAAAGGCAGATGAGGAAACATTACTTGATCTGGGTACTCTCCTAAAGCAATTATTACTTAGCTTTCAAAAGCCATTGATTGCTTTAAAATACCGGTTTTTCAAAATACTCGATAAGTTTTTTGAAGATGTCGAAGTACCCTGGCTAAAAGTAATTGCCCTATCATTATTGGCTTTCATGGCTTTAAAAAAAGACATGAATTTTAACTTGTCCTTCAATGGTCCGAACGACGGAATGATACTGGACGATCAAAACGGCGGCAGCGATCTTGCGAAAAATACTACTTTTGGCGCAACCGGAAATCCCTATGCGCCCGTAGCTCCTCAAAGCATCGCTGACAAAAAAGCCATCGCATTTATTAAGCAGTATGCCCCAGTAGCGAAGGTGGAAATGAATCAGTTTGGTATCCCTGCAAGTATTAAAATGGCTCAGGCACTTATTGAAAGTAATGCTGGCGCAAGTAGGCTGGCAACAGGAAATAACAATCATTTTGGTATCAAGTGTTTTAGCAGTAATTGTAAAAAAGGTCACTGCACCAATGCTACGGATGATCATCACAAAGATTTTTTTAGAAAATATGGCAGCGCCTGGGAAAGTTGGCGCTCGCATAGTAACCTGCTTCAGTCCAAACGATATAAGGGACTAAAGCAACATGGTAAAAATTATAAGTTATGGGCAAAGGGGCTCAAAGAAGCCGGCTATGCCACAGATAAGAGATATGCTGAAAAATTAATTGATACGATAGAAAAATTTCAATTGTATAAGCTTGATAACCCGAAATAGCTCCTCCGCCAGGTGCGCGGTGGTATTTTTACACCTTAAACTTTCAAAAACACTATGTCCAAATTTGCCCTCTTCTCCATTTTTCTGACTGTAACTGTATCTTGGATATATCAACCTTTTTCTATGGAAGCTCCGGATGAGATGATCGATAAATACCGGCCTTCACTGCACAGAAGTCCTGATCTAACCCCAAAAGACAGTGTTTATCCTGTGAAGACCCATTTGAAAAGCCATGCTACTGCTTTTCATTTTGTTATCCTATCCTAGTTATAGTTGTTCTCTCATAGTTTGTTTTTCAAGACCATCCCCCTAAAAGGTGGTCTTTTTTTATTGAGGAACCTTATAAGAGCATGTTTGGCGTTTAGCATTCGGCCAGCAAACATGCTCTAAGATTACCCCCAATTACTTATTTAATTTTTTATAACATTTAAAGCACTGGCCCCCAAACTTTTTTGGCACTTATTTTGATAATTTATAATATGTAGAAACAAAATTAGCAATTGAAACAAATCTTGTTTTTTTACGAATAAGTAAATACTTATTACACAGCGAACTGACTTAAAAACAAAAGAACTTCTCTGCCGGAAAGCAGGGAAAACGAACAAACACTTATCAACCTGAAATTCATTCACCTTTGGATTTCGGGTTTTTTATTGCTGTAAATGCTTTTCTCCTTGATTTATTACTTTTCTTATTTCGCTATCTTCATCAGTCATCTCCAAACTTAAAAGCCAATCATTCGTCTTTTTGATATTTATCTTATCTCCAATTGATTCTCTAATCCGTGGCAGCAAATTCCCCCCTCTTTTAAAAATGCAATCGAATGACTTTCCTGACTGCTCAGTTTGATTTTGATAAGTTTCGGAGTTTTGGTTGATTTGAATTTCTTTAGTATTGGAATCTTTTATTGACTCTTGTGAAATTGCGGTTTCATTTTCCTGCTTTTGCTTTTCTTTCAATTTATTCAAATTATTGCAAACCATATTAAATATTGAGATTATCAGAATCGCTAATTTTGTCCTTTACAACTTCATTTATTTTTCTTTTTGGATGCTTGGAACGGTAGCATAAACAACGTATCGGCGGCTAGCCGATTTATCCAATGTTTACAGGGCGTATTTTAATGTAAAATTGGCGCTATCGTTTTTTGATTTTGACCAAATAAGAATAGCCGCCACCTGTTATAAGGTAAAACCCTGGTATTTGTCTAAACTCTCTTATTCGACAATTGTAATTGAAAGGAATTAAAACATTTCCTTCATCATCTATCACTCCAGATTTACCTTGTTTAGACAATATATAGCCGTTTTTCGGCGAAATGATTGAAGAACCATATTCTACTCCTAAAGCTATCGTCTGACCTGAAGAACTAAATAAAGTTTTGGCGTTTTTTATTTCATCTTTCACTAGTATTCCGCCCAGGTCTTTGTAATTACGAAATGTATAATCTCCTGGTTCAACAAGCCAATCTCCAAGTACATTTAACAAACCAGTCTCTTTTTCGAATTTGACCTGTATGTAATTCTGATTAATTCCTTTATAGCTAACATTTTCCCCCTTTGGGTCATAGATTACCTGACCTAATCTGTTCATTAATACATGGCTTCCATTTGTGAATTTCAGTTCTGAAATTTGATTCGTTAATACATTCCCCGATACAAAATCGTCTTTTAATACCCAACCCAACGAATCGTAAACAAAGTCATAATAAGTGTCTGAATCATCTTTGAAGCGGATAAAACCATTCTTTGATCCCATAATAATATCAAATTTTCTTTTATAAATATTTTCAAGGGATTTATTCAGAAAAATAGTTTCGCAATTGGGTTTTCTGCATATTAAGCCATATGGATAAGAAGTAATATATTCGTATTCAATTGGCAGTATAGATTTTCCTGATTTGTCAAAAACCCCTTTAAGCACAGTATCTTTCCTCTTAGAGATTTCATCATTCTTCAATTGAGTTTTCAAACTAACAATGAATTTATTATCCTGCCATTCTTTTATATGTTCATATTTGGCAGCTAAGATTTCTTCCCCTAATGCTGATTTGACACCATATTTCCCATTTTCAATAAACAAAAAGAAACCTGGTGATAAAATAAGCTCATTTAGAAGACATGGATAATCTTTTATACTTTCACCTTTGTAATTAATAACGCTCTGCTTCCCTTTGTAAAATATTTTTGCATGCTCACTATCACAAGATTGAAAAATATTGTCTAAATTCTCGTCAACGTCATATTCCAATAATAACTTGTGATCCAAGTTATATAGAGAGGCTCTTTTCCCTTTCTGAACGGCATAGAAATTTTCATTTACCATATGAATTATTTCACATTTTGGAGAAACAAATTCATGCTTTGAAATTGAAAACAATCCTACAAGTGTATCCTGATAACAATAAAGAATATCCAGATTGTCATAATATTGTTTTCTCTTTAGTTGATGACAAGGTAATTCAATTCTATTCCCTAATGTATCCATCAAAAATGCCTTTTGATTAGCATCAATAGGATTTAATACAAAATTTCCATTTCTTGCATAATAGATATGATAACTCTTTTCTTTTACAGTTTGAAAGACTTCAAAATACTCGTTACTTTCAATCTGGGCAAACAAATTTGAGTAAATAAATAATACAATAAAGAGATAAATAATTTTTAACATAACCTATTAGATATGGCGTTTTTCGTGCTTAAGTTACTATGTAATAATGATAATTATTTCGCAGTTACTTCTGATGTTTTAATTCCGGTTTCAGGGGAATAATTTTTCGTATTTTCTTCAATTATTATTTTTAATTTATTTAAATTTTCATCCTCTTGTGCCTTCATTGCATTCGGCATGAATGAAACTATTGATTTAGCTATAATACCTGAGCATGTTAGGCGTTTAGCATTCGGCCTGCAAACCTGCCTGTTCGCTAAACTCCAAACATGTTCTTATTCAAATATAACTTTTCAACTGACTCCTAAATTTAAATGGTCGATGATATCTCCGTATTTTAATAAACAATCAATTTTCGAGTATAACTATCATTCGCTGAACTTAAAGTTATGTAATATTGACCTTTGGGGATATCCACAACTCCCTATTGCGGATCCACCGGTTTTACACTTATGTTATCCAAAGCACTCACAATCCCGCTCAGCCTTTTCTGCGCCACATGTGTATAAATTACGGTAGTCTTTATATGGCTATGTCCAACAATTCTTGAATATATCTTATATCAACCACTGCCTCCAACAAGTGCGTCTCAAATGAGTATCTCAGCGTATGAAGCGTGGCAAAATGACCGAAATCAGCCTTTGCAGCAGCGGCCCTAAAAATACTTTGCACACTACTTTGCACTATACTGACCTCCCATTTGTCCCTCAAACAGCCAGTACCTAGGACTCCGTAAATTTTTATATACTCCTCAAGTATAGTCATAAATTGTTTAGACAACAAAGTGTGTCGGTCTTTTTTAAAATGCCTGAAATAAAATGGGTTTAAATAGCCGGTTTAAAGTTTATTATTGTAACTTTATCGTGATAGTTTTTTAATTAATTTGATTATACACAATCACTATGGAACTCCCCTTCTTACTCATCGGCCTGTTGATCGGAGCGATTGCAGCCTGGTTTCTCGCAAAGTTAAAATATACGGCGGATCGCAATAGATTTACGGAGACAGAGGTCAGTGCTAAATTTGTATTGAAAGAAATATATGAGGCTTTACAAAACCAGGCAGATATCCTAAAGGCGGATCTTCATGAAAAGGAAAAAGAGCTGAGGGCTATTGGGAGTCAGCTTTCCGCGAAAGATCAGGAAGGCCGGAATCTACAGGATAGACTGGCGGAACAGAAACTGGAGCTAAACCAAATCCAAGAAAAATTTTCAACTGCTTTCGAAAATATTGCCAATCGCTTGCTGGAAGAAAAGAGCGAAAAATTTACTAAACAAAACCAGCAGCAACTCGAAGGGCTCCTCAACCCGCTCCATGCAAAAATTAAGGATTTTGAATCGGGTATCCATCAAAAATTCAGGGAGGATTCTCATGATCGTATTTCCCTAAAAAAAGAAATCGAACAACTCCGGGTGCTCAATACCCAACTTAGCCAAGATGCCAATAATCTAGTCAATGCATTAAAGGGGGAATCGAAAACGCAGGGCGACTGGGGAGAATTCCAGTTGGAGATGATCCTCGAAAAAGCTGGTTTGAAAAAGGATGTTCACTACCAAACCCAGTCTTCTTTTAAAGATCACGAAGGGAGGGACAAACGGCCGGATTTTATCATCAACCTACCGGAGTCCAAACACCTGGTTATTGATTCTAAAGTTTCGCTGGTTGCTTATGAACGGTACTATAATGAGCCAGAAGATAAAAAACGGAAGAAGCATTTAAAAGCGCATGTCGATAGTGTCAAAAAGCATATCAAGGACCTCAGCAGTAAAAACTACCAGCAACTTTATC
>JBLHJZ010000165.1:0-8609 GCA_047619515.1 Saprospiraceae bacterium
CTAACATAAACTTGACGGATTAAAGTCAATTCTGCTATAAAGTCTTATCAAAGGAGCTTTCAGTTTAAACTGAAAGCTCCTTTTTGTTATTTTTAGTCCTTGAAATTTAATTAAAACTTATCAAAATTTAAAAGCATAAAAATCTTAAAACTTTACACCCTGTTTTTATTTAGCCTTTTTTCGGCTATCACATCCGCTCAAATTGATCCCGTATCAGCGGCTTTTATAAATGAGCATCTCGCTACCTTAACAAACAATGGTTGGAATACTCCTTCGCAGGAAACTTCATCCGCTACCTTTCGCGATGAGGATGACCTATTGCTGGCAACAAGGAGAGATTCTTATGATACAGACCTATGGTCACCTACAGATTCATCTGAATATACCTTAATGGAGAAAAATTAGTACTCGAAATTTTAAACAAACAATTTGATGGTGCTCTTTGGAATGTAAAAAATCGAAGTATCTATAAATATAATACTAATAGTGAGCAAACATTATTTTTAAGACAAAACTGGAATGGCGCGGCCTGGGTGAATTATAATCAGAACTTATCTGAATATGACTCAAATAATAACAGAATCTCGTTTATCAACCAAATATGGCAAAATACTGCCTGGGTAAATTCTACCAAAAGTTTATCTGAATATGACGAATATGATAATCTGTCCTACTCCTTATTTCAAAATTGGGATGATAATGCTATGGATTGGGCAAATCTTTTACAGACCTTTTATTATTATCAGATAATAACCAATACTATTGATTTTGATCCAGCAGCCTTTAATTTTCAGGTTTCTCCTAATCCTGGCAATGGGCAATTTAAGCTTGAAGTAGAAAACACTACCCTGCAAGATGGCACCTTGAATATTTATAACCCCATTGGTCAATTACTATATACGCAAAGCATCGCAAATAGGGACGGTAGGGAAACAATAAATATAAGTCACCTCCCAATAGGCACCTATTTTCTTCAACTAAAAAGCAAAGAGCAACACGTGACCAAAGCTATTCAGATTGTGCGTTGATCTGAATATCCTTATGAGCGATTAATTCGCTTTCAAAGCTGAAAAAATTCTTTCTTAAAAAGTCCCTGGGTTTATCTCAGTGGCTTTTTTATATTTATAAATAAAATTTACTTTAATGTGTGTAAGTTTTTTTATGTCACAGATAACAAACTGGTCTGAAATATTGATGATAGGAGAATATTAATTTGGTTTAGGCCTGTAAAAGCTGAGGATACCTTGAAAGTCGGACAAAAAAAAATCTGACGGAGCATTAATCGCTTTTAGAGGTCAGATCAGAAGGCCTGTCTTGAAAAAAAATAATTTAATTATTGATATATTATCTTTTTTAGGTGTCACAAATGAGTTAAGCCTTCTAAATACAACCAAAATTATGGCGCAGTAATTGATCTTACCCTAACTGTGAAATGATTTAGGATAATTCAATTAAAAATACGTGAATCGTAACCTTTTCAACCTTTAATCAGTTCATTAATAGTTAATAATAAAATTAAATAATTAATATAAAATATTTAGGGTGAGTGTTTGTTCATAGTTTTTGTTTTTTGTTTTGTCCCTCCGAAACATCGGAGGGATTTTTTTTTCTTCCCCTTAAATTATCACTCACAGACTTATTACTATCCCTCCACATTAAGGTAATTTACTTGAAATTTTTCCCTCTTTACGATTCTCATTCTTTGTTTGATTTCGTGTATCTGATTGGTATTCCTTGAGAGGACTGATTTGAAAGAATGATGTATTATTATGTTTCAAGGCCTTATTCTGCTCGATTTTAAGAAAGTGTTTGTTCATAGTGTTTGTTTTTTGTTTTGTCCCTGTCAATGCTAGTTGACAGGGTTTTTTTTGTCTCGACTCACTTCGTTCGCTCGACAGGACAAACATTCGACTCTTCTTCGACTCGCTACGCTCGCTCAGAAGGACAATTCGACCCGCTATGCTCTCCTTCGAAAAAATCAGAACATACAGGATTAACAGGATTTCAAAATGAATAAAATCTGGTTACCTAAATCTTACGTATAAAGGAAGTCCTGTCAATCCTGTCAATCCTGTCAATCCTGTCAATCCTGTCAATCCTGTCAATCCTGTCAATTTATAGGTTTTTGCACAACCCCGTCCCAAAGGCATAATTCCTTTCATTTTTTTCACTCTTTTCATTTCTTTCGATTCTTTCGTTTCTTATATTTGTATCATGAAAAAAATAGCCGCCATGCGAGAAGACTATATGCTAAAGTCCCTCGACATAAAAGATGTATTGGCAGACCCATTCAGCCAATTTAAGGTTTGGTTTGATGAAGCATTGAATAGTGATATTCCAGAACCTAATGCTATGACACTCGCTACAGCCTCTGGGGAAGGCTACCCTTCTGCGAGGGTCGTTTTGCTTAAAGGTCTTGAGAAAGATGGTTTTGTTTTTTATACAAATTATAAAAGCAGAAAAGGGCAGGAAATGAGCGAAAATCCTCATGTTGCGCTGGTATTCTGCTGGCTGGAATTGCAAAGACAAATCCTGATAGAAGGAACGGTAGCTAAAATCACCAAAAAGCAATCAGAAGAATATTTTCAAAGCCGCCCCAGGGAAAGTCAAATTGGTGCCTGGTCTTCTCCACAGAGTACACCAATCCATGATCGTCAGGTACTCGTAGATAATGTAGATGCCATTGAAAAGCAGTTTGAAGGTATAGCTCAATTACCCCTTCCTAAATTCTGGGGAGGCTATATTGTAAAACCTACGGCCATAGAATTTTGGCAGGGACGAAGTTCCCGGCTACATGACCGAATCAGGTATCGGAAAGTGAAACGATCCTGGAAGATTGAAAGACTGGCGCCGTGATTCAGGGGTGAAGAGTGAGAGGTGAAGACCTTAGAGCAATCAAACACCCATTTCCTCTCCCAGCTTTTCCATATCCCGTATCAATAAACGGCTACGATTAAAAGTAAGGATATTTTTGGTTCTGAGTTCATTGAGGACCGTCGTGACGGTTTGTCTTGAAGTAGCAGTAAGGTTGGCAATCTCCTGATGGGTAAAAAATTTACGAACCAACATTTCGTAGCCAACACGCTGGCCTTTTTTATCTGCAAGATTCTTAAGAAATTCTACAATTCTCGTTCTGGAGTCTTTAAACACCAAGGATTCCAGGCGTTGTTCCATTTCAAGTACCCTGGAACCCATAATTTTCATCATAAACATACCAAGCCCGCTATGATCCCGCATCATATTTTTCATATCCTCTACACTCATTACACAAGCCGTAGAATCTTCCATCGCAATGGCAAAATCTCTTCTTTTCTCCTCTCCTATCAGGGACAGCTCCCCAAATACTTCTCCGGGATTGAGAATAGCTTTTGTAATCTCTTTGCCAGAAGCAGCATAATTACCTACTTTGATTCTTCCTTCTGAAATAAAGAATATCTTATCCGCAAGTTCATCAGGTAAATAAACAAAATCTCCTTTTTTGAATGACTTGTGCATCATACTGTCCATCATGCCACCTCCTATCTTCTTTGGACAAAAAAGACCCGTTACATCAATGTTTTCGAGATACCAGAGAGATTGATTATCCATATAATGTGGTATTGGTTTTGATTTTGGTTTTCCTTAAACCCTGTGATTAATCACTAAACGATTTTGCTAATAACAGGAAAGGTAGCAATCTTGTTCAAAAACATGGATTTAAGCAGCTAAAATTGTCTTAGTATTAGCATTAAAATTTAGAGTATGTTGGGGTTTTAGCATTCGGCCTGCAAACGCCACTTTTTCGCCTCGAGGCCCAAATCCCCAACATACTCTTAGCAAAATGGCAAGCTCCTAACCTTGATCCGACCTAAGTGCAGCGTAAAATAAATAGTGGCTGAATTATGGCTAATGAATTTTTGCTCTAATCAAGGAACGCCCGGAGCCTCATAGCCTTAGCTATGAAGGTGAGGACGAGACGAAGAGTAGGGCGAAAAGGCATAGTCAGAAGCGGACGATATTTACTTTACACTGCACTAAGGAGTCAGCAAATAATAAGATGCTGATTTCAGGCTAGAGTTTTTGTTGACTGTCAAGGTTGATAATCCGCAGTAATGTCTTTCATTACAAGGATTTCATAACGACGACAGACGACAAAAAATCAGTATCAAATCGGTAAGTTATTATTTACTGAGTCCTAAGGTCAAAACGTTGACGCAAATCGTCAATCAAAGGATTTTGCTCCTTCATCAGGTCATATTTCTCTTTTGAGTTCAACAGATTTTTAGGTTTGACTTTTGCCTCTACAGGAATTTTACTTTGATCAATTTTGATTACCAGAGTCAGGTCATCTCTTTTCAGCTGCTCCCTGATGTATGGCATAAGAATCGTATGTTCCTGTTGGAGTAGCTCTTTTGCTATGGTACTCGCTACAATGACCGTGACTTCGTGTTCCTCAATCTGAAGCTCCGCTTTATTCAAGGTTGTTCTTAAGGAAGGGGAGCTAGCCGCCTTACTAAACTGATCCCAGACTTTTTGCAGCATTTCCACGGTCAAAACTTCCTTTACCTGATCTGCGACCTGTTCATCTTCTTCAAACTCCTCTTCGAGGTCATCTAATCTTAGCGACGGCGTATCATGAGCTGTGGTAATACCGCTCATCGGTAAGCTATCCTTTTTTACTGGGAGTGGGATTGTCCGGACTTCAGTAGGTGTAGTACTGGTATTGATTTTTGGAGTTTCTTCTTCAACAGTAGTTGATTTAGATGCGCCATTACCCTTTTGAATCTCTTCCTGAGCTTCTTCCCTTAGGTCAGGAGTTTTTTTTTCCGTGATATTTTGAGGGGCTACAGCTATCAGTGGTTGTTTTGAAAGCTCAACCGCCCGGCTGATATAAGTCATTTTGATAATCGCCATCTCCACATGCAGGCGCTTATTACGAGCCATTTTATAATTGATATCACATTCGTTGGCAATATTCAGTGCAGTAAGTATAAAAGAGCTGGGCGCGGCGATTGCCTGTTGCTTATAGCGACCTTTTAACCCGTCGCTGACCTCTAATAATTGTAAGGTTGCTTCGTCTTTACTTACCAATAGGTTGCGAAGATGATCGGCAAGTCCATTGATAAAGATATCTGCCTCGAATCCTTTTTTCAGAATATCATCAAAAGTCAACAGTACCTTAGCCACGTCTTCCAGTAGCATGGCATCTACTATTTTAAAATAATAGTCATAATCCAGTACATTGAGATTTTCTATGACCTGATCGTAACTTATTGACTTTACGCCATCTTCAATAGTTATCGAACTGGCGATTCTGTCAAAAATCGACAAGGCATCCCGGAGTGCGCCATCCGCTTTTTGGCCGATGATATGCAAGGCATCTTTATCGGCCTTTATGTTTTCTTTTTCACAGATACCCTGTAAATGTAAAACAGTATCAGCAACCTGAATCCTCCTAAAATCAAATATTTGACATCGGGAAAGGATAGTAGGTATTATCTTGTGCTTTTCAGTGGTGGCTAAAATAAAAATAGCATAAGGTGGTGGCTCTTCCAGTGTTTTCAGGAAAGCATTGAATGCCTGCTGGGAAAGCATGTGTACCTCGTCAATGATGAATATTTTGTATTGGCCTTGTTGTGGCTGAAATCGTACCTGCTCGATCAATGCACGGATATGCTCGACGCTATTGTTAGAAGCAGCATCCAGCTCCGTAATATTGAAAGAAGCATTTTCGTTGAAAGAAGTGCAAGAGCTACACTTATTACAAGCTTCATGGTCACTGGTAATATTTTGACAGTTGAGTACTTTGGCAAGTATTCTGGCACAGGTCGTCTTTCCAACTCCCCTGGGGCCGCAAAACAGGAAAGCATGAGCCATTTGGTCATTATGCAAAGCATTCTTTAAGGTCTGCGATACATGTTGCTGACCGACAACTTCATCAAACCTTGCGGGTCGATATTTTCTGGCAGATACTACGAAATTACTCATCTGAAAAAGGCTATTTTTGCTTCTCCAAAGGTACAAAATTTAATCTGAGCACTTAATAAAAACCTAGAAAACATCAAAAGCTTTGTTTTGTTCTTAAGATATGCCAGCGTACTTTTGTTTCCTTTGACCATTCCTTAAATAATAACCGTCCAACAACGTATGAAAATAGCCATAGCCCAGTTAAATTTTCTTATCGGTAATTTCGAAGGCAACGTAGAGAAGATGCTCCAGTCAGTAGCCGAAGCAAAATCTCAGGGAGCAGATATCGTTTGTTTTAGCGAATTAGCTACCTGCGGGTATCCTCCTAGGGATTTTTTAGAATTTGATGACTTTATCAGACAGGCAGGACAGGCCGTTGACCGACTCGCCCGGGCCGCTCAGGGTATTGCGATTGTGGTAGGTTCTCCCAGCAAAAATCCGGTGATCGAAGGAAAGGATCTTTTTAACTCTGCTTACTTTTTAGCGGAGGGAAAAATCCAGCAGGTACAGCATAAAGCACTATTGCCAACCTATGATGTTTTTGACGAATATAGATATTTTGAACCCGCTACTGAATTTAATGTAGTGGAATTTAAAGGTAAGCGAATTGCGATGACCGTCTGTGAGGATATCTGGAACATTGGCAATGAAAATCCCTTGTATACGGTTTGCCCAATGGATGAGATGATGCCACAACATCCCGATTTTATTTTAAATCTTTCGGCCTCCCCTTTTAGTTACCAACAGGCGAATAGCCGAATCCATGTAGTTCGGTCTAATGTGGAACGCTATGGCATTCCGATGTTTTACGTGAATCATTCCGGAGCGCAGACAGAGCTGATCTTCGATGGTGGTTCCCTGGTCATGTCACCCAATGGAAATATCCATGACGAGCTACCCTATTTTGAAGAATGTCTCCGGGTATATGATTTAGTAGAAGTGATAAATGGTACTCAAAACAGGGAGCAGCCAAAAAACAAAATGGCGCTGATCCACGATGCAATCGTACTTGGGGTTAAAGATTATTTTGGAAAGCTGGGATTTAAAAAGGCTATACTTGGATTATCCGGAGGGATTGATTCTGCGGTAACGGCTGCATTGGCTGCCCGGGCTCTCGGCAAAGAAAATGTCCGGGTTGTTTTGATGCCTTCCCATTTCTCTTCTGACCACTCTATTGATGATGCCAGGGATCTTGCCGAAAACATGGGGCTCCAATACGATATTATTGCTATCAAAGAGGTCTATGATTCCTACCTGAATTTACTACAACCACAGTTTGAGGGATTACCCTTTAATATTGCCGAAGAGAATATCCAGGCCCGGATACGCGGAATGATACTGATGGCAATGTCCAATAAATTTGGGCATATCGTCTTGAATACTTCTAATAAAAGTGAAGCTGCCGTAGGTTATGGAACCTTGTATGGTGATATGTGTGGAGGGCTTTCAATAATTGGCGATGTATATAAAACGGAGGTTTTCGAACTGGCCAGGTATATCAATAAAGACGGAGAAGTCATTCCTGAAAATACGATTACCAAGCCCCCTTCTGCCGAGTTGCGCCCAAATCAAAAAGATTCAGATAGTTTGCCGGAGTACGATATACTTGACGAGGTTTTATACCAATACATCGAAAAAAGACAAGGCCCGCAGGAGATTATTAAAATGGGATTTGATGAAGCCCTGGTGCGTAGAGTGCTTCGCCTGGTAAATATCAATGAGTTTAAAAGGTATCAAACAGCTCCGGTGATCAGAGTGTCCTCCAAGGCTTTTGGAATGGGCCGAAGAGTACCTATCGTTGGGAAGTATCTCTCTTAGTGACAATTAATTTATAGTAGTAATCAGTGGGAAGTTTGTGAAGTAAGTACCCGCTCAAAATCAAAAACGCCTTTCCCAGGAATCCTGAGAAAGGCGTTTTAGAATATGATAATCTAAACTTAGCCTTTATTTAGTCTTTGTGTGGTGATGGTTTTATTATTCATCCCTACAATTTGAACGAGGTACATGCCTCTTTTCAGGTCAGCTACGTCGTACTTCATTCCTTTTTCTACATCAAAAGATTTTGCCTCTCTACCCATTACATTAAAAATAATAATCTTTTTCACATCCTCAGCATCAGAAAGACCAATAAAATTTACAGCCGGGTTTGGGTAAACATTAATCTTTTTCTTTTTAGCCGTTGCCTTGACATGTGTTTGTGGCGTTTGCTGGCTAGAATTATTATTATCATCGCCACAACCTTGACAAATCCCCCCCTCCTGAGCATTCGCAGCAAAAGTAAAAAATCCAATAATAAAAGTTAGTAGTAAGATTTTTTTCATATGAATGATTTTTTCAAGGAGCAATAAATTATTTTCTACAAAGTAAAAGAATATTATCACTAAAACAAGGGAAAGGTTAATTGTTTAATCTTTAATTAACAGAAACTAAACAATAAAAGAAGGTACTGATAAAGAAGAGAACAACAAATATTACTCCAAAGGGTGTTAAAACCTATATTAATTTGGTGTTTATCTTGAAAAGAGAGGATGGAAAGCAGGCTAAAAAGTTACGCGTATAAACCGATGGAGTATTTAGCCCCTGCTGCACTAGTGTTAAAACACAAGCCCCTTCAAACATAACGTTGAAAGGGGCTTGCAGAAATTATCGTATAGAAACTTAGT